>JBLYYU010000410.1:0-13609 GCA_048550275.1 Polyangiales bacterium | reverse complement strand
GAGCATTTCCGCCGAGAGCCGGGGAGTTGTGCATCCAGGAGTTGTGGCCGCGCTTCTCGCGCTTGCTGATCAACTTGAGCTCGGTCTTGGCCCGGATCTCGCGTTGATAGCCGGATTCGAGCTCCGCTTCGGCGCTCTCCAGGAACTCGACCGGCGCTAGCTCGACATTGCCGTCACCGGTCAAAAGGCCGCGCTTCAGGAGCCAGCCGGGCTTGTTTGGCCTGAGCAAACGGCCGTGCGGGTATCGCGAGGCGAGGCGCCGGGGCGTCATCCCGCTCCCGAAGAGGGTAAACAAACCGAGCAATCGTTTGTGGGTGAGGCCGAGCCGATCGCGGAGCGCGGGGTGATGCTTCGCCCGTCGGGCGAGGTCGAAGAGCTTTTCCACGTAGCGGTTCCCGAAGAACCGCAGGCCAGCCGCTCGGGCGATCTCGGAAAAGACCCACCACTCATCGCGGACGTTCTCCGGCATCGCGAGGACCGGATCGGTGTACTGGATGTAGCGAAGGGGCTGCGTGCCGGCCATCAGTTGAAACGTCATTTGTAGGTCGGGACGCTCGAGGAAGGTCGGCCCGGGCAAAACGAAATCAGAGACCTCGGCCGTCTCGCTACGAAAGAGATCAAAGCTCACCAAGAGGTCGAGGCTCTTCAATGCTTCGGTCAAGCGCCCGCCCGGGTTGGGCGCAGACAAGAGGGGGTTTCCGGCGACGACGAAGAGCGCCTTGAGTTGCTGCCCTTCCCCTGGCGTGAGGATCTCGTCGGCGAGCGTGGTCGTTGGAAGCGTGTCCGCAACCACCGGCAGGTCGCCGAACCTGCTCTTTTGGCCGGTGCGAAACATTCCTCCACGTTTTCCGAGTCGCGGAAGGTCGATCGGGCCTTTGCTGACCACGCTGCCGCCTCGTCGATCGAGGTTGCCGCTGACGGCATTGATCAGCTCGAGAACCCAGAACGCGAGCGTGCCATAGCCGCCCTGGTTCAGACCCGTTGAACAGAAAAGTGTGGCGCCGTCCGCCGCGGCGTACTCTTGAGCGAGGGCTCGAAGTGTCTGTGCCGGTATCTGCGTCACCTTCTCGGTCTTCTCCGGGGTCCATTCAAAGACCAGCGCCGCGACGTCCTCGAGGCCGGACATGTGGCGGGTTACTCGGCGATGGTCGACCGCGCCGATCTCCAGCAACTCCCTCAGAAAGCTGAGCAGAAAGAACACGTCGGTCCCCGGTCGAATGAAATAGTGTTCTCCAACCGATTTCGCGGTCTCGGTTCGTCGCGGATTCAGGAAGACCACTTTTCCGCCACGGGCCTCGATCGCCTTGAGCTCGGTGATCGGATGCGGAAGCTGGATGACGCTCGTGTGCGAGACCGCGGGGTTGGCGCCGATCATCATGAGGAACTTGGTGTTCTTCACGTCCGGGAACGTGAGCATGAACGGCGAGCCGTACATCCGCTGCGAAACGACGAACTTGTTGTTGCAGTCGAGAGAGCCAACAGAGAACACCTTCCGGGAACCCACGGCAGCGATCAGGCCGTTCAAGAAGACCGGGATCGTCGTGCTGAAACCAGAGGGGTTGCCGATGTAGAAACCGACCGACCCGGGGCCGTGCTCGTCGATGATTCTGCGCAGCCGCCTCCCGACCTCGTCGATTGCGTCGTCCCAATCGGTTGGCGCCAAAGAGCTGCCCGTTCGCTTCAGTGGCTGAAGCACGCGGTCGGGCGCGTGTTGTACCTCGTCGAACCGGATGCCTTTCACGCAGGCGTAGCCTTTGGTGACCGGGTGCGCCTTATCGGGTCGGATCTTCGTGACCCGGTTGTTTTCGACCTCGACCTCGAGCCCGCAGGAAGCTTCGCAGATTCGGCAGAAGGTGTAGTGGGTGGACGAGGACACAGTCGACTCCGCGGATTCAGACAGTATGACCTACCATGGCTCGCAATAAAGACAAAATAAGTATTTTGTCTCAGCTCTCGAGAAGGACCGGCATGAGCATCTTCTTCAGGTAGTTGCGGAGCTCCGAGCCCGATCGGCCCTTGGTTGGCAGAACCGAAAACGAAAAGATCGCATGGGTCAGCCACTCGGCTGCCTCTTCGGCCGAAACGTCTCCCCGAAGGCGACCGCGAATTCGCGACGAGGATGACTCGCGCTCGATTTGCGCGATGAGCCGATCGCGCATCGCGGCAGCGTTGGCCGTGAGCTCCGCTGTCAGGCCGAGCCCGTCCTTGCTGAAAAACGGAGCGACATCCTCGCGCTCTTGAATCAGCTCGACCGAAGTGGCCACAGCTTCGACGAGGCGATCGCCGAACGCGTCTAGCTCGCGAAGCCTGCGCTCGAGGATCTCGCCGAACTCGCGTTCCACTCGCAGCATGTACTCATGCAAGAGGGCTTCCTTGTTGGGGAAGTACCGGTAGAGCGTCGCCCGCGCGCATCCGGCGGCCTTCGCGATGTTCCCCATTCGCGCGCTTCGAATTCCGTCGCGCACGAACACTTCACGCGCGGCCGACAGGATTCGATCGACGGCTAGCTCTTGCCGTTCCTCGTTGAGCCAGTCGTTGCTGGGTTTTTGATTTGCCAACGGGTCGATTTCCTACAGTTGTCTCGCGGGTCAAACATAGCGGAAGCTCGTCGAGCACCGCGTAAAAAAAACCGGCGCCAGTCGATGACCGGCGCCGGTTTGGATTTCGCATATTGATATGCGGTTGCTACTCAGGAGCGCCGATGCAGGCGTCTTGAGCGGGTGCGCACATCTCGTTGATGCACATGTCGCATGCGTCGCCCGGTTCCGGGGAACCCGCACAGGGGCCGCCCACGAGAACGCTGCAGTTGTTCAGCGTGCAGCAGGAAGCTTCTGCGAAGCAGGCCGAGCATTCCTCGGAAAGCGTCGTCGGATCCGTCGCACCGTCGTTGCCGTCCTGCAAGCAGGTGTTGACCTGTGCGAGGCAAGCCGCGCCCATGGTCCCAACGGCTGCGGTTGCACATGCCGTGATCAAGGCCGAGTCAGGCTCGCCGCCCTCGATCTCCGCGAAGTCGGCCCCGGTGCACTGATCGACGAGAGCACCACCGGTGCCACCGTCGCCGCCCATGCCGCCGTCGCCGCCCATGCCGCCATCGCCGCCGGACCCTGCCGTGCCGCCTGAGCCAGCCGTGCCGCCTGAGCCAGCCGCGCCGCCGCTTTCGCTGTCACAGCCGAAGGCCGCGATCGTCAAAGATAGTCCAAGAATCACAATTACTTTACGAACCATATCCACCCTCCCTTTCAAGGTATCGGATCCTATTAATCCCTTTTGGAGTCTCGCGCACGCCAAAGTCACTATTTGGCGGCCTCACTCACATTGAGGCGCGAACTGCTGACGGAGACCCCCTCTCCGGTGGGCATAATAGCGTCACAGACCGGGGTTTGAGCAAGTAGTCGTAGTTCGCTTCTGGAAGGATTCGCTCAAAAGGGCGCATCCACGGGCGCCTGGCGCTAGACGCGGCCCTCCTTGAGGACGGCCGGAAGGATCATCATGCGGAAGAGCGTCCGCATCCCATCTTCATCGGTCGCGACTTGGCTGGGAGCGTTGAGGTAGGTCCAGAGCATCCGGAGGAGCCATTCGATTAGCATTTCGGCATCGAGGTCGTCGCGAAGCAGACCCTGCTGCTTGGCGACCTCGAACATCGGACCGACGACGTCGACGCCTATCTTGATGAGGCCCGTGGAGCCGAGGAGAAGGCTGCCGGATGAGCGCGAATCCAGAGAGGTGACTAGGGAAGCGAAAACCGGCCGGTTGGGGAGCTCCCGCAGCGTAAAAAGCAGGCCTTCGACGAGCCAATCCGAGATCGTGCCGTACTGCTGGAGGTAGCCGATCGCTTCGTTGGCGAGTTTCGCTGCTTCGCGGGAGGCGACGCCGAGAAGAAGGGCGTCACGGTTCTCGAAGTACCGATAGACCGTGGCCCGCGACATGCCGGCCGCGCGGGCGACGTCCTCCATCGACGTCTTGTGAGGGCCGAATTGCTCGAGGCAACCCTCGGCCGCGTCGAGTAAGCGTTCACGAACGGGCTTGGCTTTGCTATCATCGGCGGCGGCGACGGCCGCGGTGCTGGCTGGCATTTGAGACAAGTAACAGAAATTGTATCATGTGTCAAACGCAAATCGACTGCCATCGCGGGGAATTCGGGTGCTGATCCGCCGGATGATCTCGGGCCAGTAGGCCGTGTCGATCGCGAAGAAAGGCTTGCCTGAGTTCATCAAGGCCACGGAGATATCCCGGTCCGGATCGGCCCAGGCGAGGATGTTGCTCAAGCCGACGTGACCGAACGCCCTACCCGCTCTGAATCCGTAGAGCCCAAGCGGCTCGGTCCCCAGCATGAAGCCCATCGAGTACGACATCGGCAAGAAGATCATTCGGTCGACCTGACCGGGGGTCTGCGGCGTGACGGCTCTGCGAACCGTTGATTCGGAGAAGACGCGCGTGCCCTGATGGCTCCCACCGGCAACGAGTACTTCGAAGAAACGGCAGATGTCAGCCGCCGTCCCGAACAGGTTTGCGGATGGAATGATGCCGGTGCGGAAGCGCGGATCGTTCGAGAGCTCGATCAACTCTTCGACCGAGATTCCGAGCGACCTCTTGAAGATGTCTTTGATCGGCCAGATCAACCTCGGGCCCGTACAAGCATCGCGCGCGGCGTCGTCGAGCCTCTCTTTCGGAAGGCCGTAGTTGAAATGGTCCATTCCGAGGGGCTCGGAGATCTCTTTGCGCAAGAACGAACGGATGTCGTCGCTGGTGATGCGCTGAACGATCTCGGCAAAGATGAAGCCGCTGGTGACTGCGTGATAGGCGGGAACGGTTCCGGGTCGGTAACTCGGCTCGAGCTCGTAGATCATCTCCAAGATTCGTTGCGGGTCGCGCAACATGTCGATGTCGGCAACGTCGGTGGGTGCGGCGGGAATGCCGCCACGGTGTGTCAGCAGATCACGAATCGTGATCCGTTGTTTGCGATTGCGCGCGAACTCGGGGATGAACGTCGCCACCGGTTCGTCGACGTGCAGCTGATCGCGTTCCGCTAGCAAGTGGATGAGCATCGCGGTGACCGACTTCGAACCAGAGAAGAAATTGAAGAGCGTGTTCGTGGTGGCCGGGACTAGCTCAGCACCCTTGGCATCGATGGGCGAGTTGCCACGGGAGTGACCGATCACTCGATTGAGGATCACCTCACCGCGGCGGCGAACGCAGAGGCCGAGGGCTGGGTGAAAGCCGGTCTTGTAGAAGTCGACGACGGCGCCCCAGATCGACTCGACGTCAGCTCGGCGTAGCCCGACCGAGCGCGGGTCGACCTCGTCGGGGCCCATCGAGGTGACCTCCTGCGGATCGAAGACCCGAACCCGTCTCGACGACAGACCCCGTATTTCCCTACGCTTCACGTGTCCCTCATCGTTCATTAACCCCTACGAACCGCAGCTTGTCCCATCTTTCCCACACTGAGACAGTTGACATGATTTGTATTATGTGCCAAACGGGGCGAACGTTTTGAACAGGACCACCTATCCGGTTAAAGGAGTCGCCATGAATTTATTGTCTTACTCCGCGCCAACAGCGCGACTCATCATCTGCTCTCTGATTGCGCTATTCGCCTTTGGTTGCGCTGAAGACAGCACGACTGGAGCCGGCGGCTCCGGTGGCGCGGGCGGCGACGAACGCCTCGAACCGATTCGCAAAGCGATTCCGATGCCTCGCCAGACGGCTGAAGAGCTCGGCATCGATCCGTTTGTCGGCACGGAAGTGGTCTTGAACCCCACGACTCCGAAGGAAATCCCACCTCATCCTTTCCTCAACAACGGCGGCGACTCTCGCATCCACAACGATCATTACAACTCGGCCACGTACAACCGGGAAGGGCCTGCTGGCCCAAGCCTCGAGATCGTGACTACTCAATCGGGCGTCATCGCCGGCGTTTGCCCGATGATGGCGATTCTAGAGAGCGGCTATGTCATCGGAAGCTGTCTCATCGCCACCGACGCCACGGGTCTCCAGATTACGCTCACGATGTTCGACAACGAAAACCTCGATATCGTCGCGGAGCAGGAACTCGGGCTCAAACCGTTCGTGACGAATGCGGCTGGTGGCGCGTACTTCAGCATGGACAAGGACGAGAACATCATCATCGGCCCCCCGACTAACCGGCTGGAGCAATACCACGTGGAAGTCGTCGATCGCGTGGCGGAGTTCGTCCTCGACTATTCGAAGGAGATCCCTGGGCTTCCGCCGGCTGTGGAGGTTGATGACCCCATGTTTCAGGATACGGTGGTCGACTACGAAGGCCGGGTCTGGTTCATGGTGACCGACGGACGTGTTGGTTACTACGACATCGAGTCCGACAGGGTTGAGATGACCGACCTCGACCAAGAGCTCCAAAACTCGATGGTCGTCGACGATCGAGGTGTCTACCTGGTGACCTATGAGTCGACCTTCCGTCTTTCGGTCGCCGAAGATGGTGCGGTGCAGGTCGATTGGGAGGCGCCCTACGATCCGGGGACTGGCATCAGCGGGGTTCTTCCGGGCTCGGGCACCAGCCCAACGCTTCTGGGCACCCGAGATGATCTGATCTCGATCGCCGACAATGCCGACGGTCAAATCAACGTGCTCGTCATGGACCGCGATCAACCGAACCCGCCATTGTGCACGGTGCCCGTTTTTCGCGAAGACGAAAGCGCAACGGAGAACACCATCGTCGGGTACGACGACGACATCGTCGTCGTGAACAACTCCGGATTCGGGGGTCCTTTTGCGCCCGCCAGAACGATGAACCCCGGTATCGAACGCTATCGAGTCCTTCGCGACGACGATGGCAACGTGACTGGCTGCGAGAACGTCTGGAAGAACACGACCTCGTTCGGCAACAGCGCCCAGCTCACTACGGGGAGCGGCGTGATCTGGGGTTGGGGCGCAGACCCCGAAGTCACGGACATGGACCTGTTCTACCTCACCGCCAACAGCTGGGAGACCGGCGAGGAGATCTTCCGCACGTACATCGGCGACGGAAGGCCTTTCGACCCGATTACCGGACAGGTTCACCTTCACCCGGACGGCACGCTCTACATGGGCGCCGTGCAAGGTGTCATCGCAATGCGTGACCTCGTTCCCTGAGCTCGACTCTACGCGCCGTGCTTGCTCAGGGTCGCCCGCACTCGGTGGAAGCGCGGAGTTGCGTGATGACTGCTCGCCCTTCGGCCGCCTTGTGCAGGATGAAACGCCAATCGCGCGCAGATGACGCGTGACGAACATCCCAGGACATGCTCTGAAACCCTTGGCGGTTCACCGGTGACCTCCAGTCGACGGATCCGTCATCGTCGAAGTCGATCTCGACGAAGAACATCGCGCTCGGCTCGACGTCGGCGATGAGCTCGATGCGAACGCAGCTGCTGGACCCGCGTTTGGCGAGCTGAGACACGACGACAGGCGCGCCGACGAGCTCGATCGCGTAGTCATGCTCATGCCAGGTCGGTACCTGCCGCACCTCGCCCTCCTCGACCTCCCATTCGCAAGGCTGATCGCCGCACCAGAACTGGAAGGCCACATCTTCGAGGATATCGGTTTCGCAATAGCTACCCGTCGTCACGAGGAAGGTGGGAAGCAAGACCAGTAGTGAGAATCGGTTCATGGGTTCCTCTTGAATCGGCCCGTGAAGCCGGCGATGAGCACTCCGCCACCGCTCTGATGACGGTCGCCGAGGAGGTTCTCGAGCGACGGTGCGAAGAAATAGCCGCCCCGCGCGAAGAAGCCGAAGTGCTTCGCCACCATGCCCTCGATGCCGAGTAGGCCCGCCACGTTGTAGCTGACTTTGAGCTCCCGGTGCTGGACTCGATCTGAGCCGGAGCTCGTCCGGGTATACAGATGGGAGCCAGTGAAGGTGGGTCCGACTCCAAACTGGACATAGCCGCGAAAGCGTCCGTTGCGTGTCGGCAGGAAGGCTCGGGCGTGCACGTCAAGCGACCACGAATTCCAATCGAAACGGTCGTCGGTGCCGATACCGCTCGGCCGATACCAAACCTGGTGGTCGAGCAGGTTCGTCTGTAAGAGCAGGCTGAAGTACGGAAGAAGGATCTTCTCGACCGCAAAGGACATTCGGTAGTGGCCCCCATCGTCGGACGAATACCCGAAGGCGTCGAGGCGACGTGTGTAGTCGGTGTCAGGCGCCCAGCCACCGCCGAAGCCGATTTCGAAGCCCCAGGTCTGGTCGTCCGCAAAACTTCGGTCGGCTTGAACGGGCGTTGCAAAAAGGAAGCAGGCTAAGCCAATTGGAGTTGCCAGGTTCGATTTGAAAAGCATGCCGGGTACGTTTGCAAACGTCGTGCCGTTCGAATTGCGCTGCTATTTCGACGAACCCCGCGCACGAACCGTGAATATGATTCACTGCCTGTTGCCGGAAGACACTTGCTCGTCGAGCCATCCCGCGAAATTCGTGCGCCTGATGGCCGCTACCGAGCGCTGGAGGATCACAGCCAAGACTTCGTCCATGTCGGTCATCGTGCCGAGCCCCAGCGATACTACCGACGTCATCAAGGTCTGAAACGAGTACGCGCGATACTGTTCCCACGCGACGTCCTCGTCGAGAGCTACACCGTGGCGCGCGAGCTCGGCGACGTAGTGCCGAATGAGCTCGCGTTCATTCGCGGCGAGTAGGTTTTGTTGCATCGAGTTGATTAGAAAGTACTGCACGTCACGGATGCCCTTGGCCCATTGCACAGCTTGCCAGTCGAGCATCCCCATCTGCTCGCCTGCCAGGAAGAAGTTGCCGAGGTGACTGTCGCCGTGAATCAAAGTGAGAGGCTCCCGAAACCAATACTCGAGCAAGACCTCGTAGTGGCGGAGCGCATGTCGATAGAGCTCGACCATATCGCTAGGAAAGAGCTCGGGCGCCTTGCGGTGGCAGGGTCCGATCGCGGAACGACTCAGCACCGGGCTCGAGGCTCGTGCATTCGCGGAATTGAACGGGTGAAGCTCGGGCGGCAAGATCGCGGCGCGAGCATCCGGGGTCAAGCCCGCAAACGCGGCATGCAAAGATGCGAAGGCGCTTAGGCACTGCCGTGCTCGCTCGAGGCTGACGCCCTTGACCATGTCGGGGTTGGTGAACAGTTGCAGGTCCCTGACGGCGTGCAGGTCTTCGAGAACCAAGACGAAACGCGAACCCTCGTCCGCGATCGCATACGGTCGAGGCACGCGAAACGGAACCCGTGACGCGGCGTGTCGATAGAAGTGGCATTCGTTGCTCCAGATGCCGAGCAAGTTGCAGAAGAGTCGCGTCCATAGTTGGGCGGATGGAAGCTTGATGAAAAAGGTAGGCGGTAGGCGCTCGTCCGACTCGATGCGAACCACGGCGTTGTTGCAGTTGCTGCTGATCGACTTGGTGTCGAGGAGCTCAACGGACGAGACCTCGGCCCCAACGGCGACGCCGATGCCGTGCTCGCGGAAGAGGCGATTCAGCGTTCCAGGCTTGGCGAGCGAGGCCGGAAAGAGAGGCAGAGCCCCTCCGAAATGCTCCGCAACAGCGTCGAAGCCGATCCGATTGGAGTCGGCGACGAGCCTACGAAGCAGGCTGAATGGTACGGGCATGCCGAATCCGCTCCCAAGACCAAGTATCTAACCCATTGATTTCAATCACAAACACAAGTTTCAATACAAAAAACATATTTTGTATCTTGTGTCAAATCGACATTTCCTCTATCAGGCTGACATGCTTCGCAAAGCGATAGCGGCATTGCCAGCCCTGGTTCTGCTCAGCCCGTCCCTGGCCAGCGCCAACCCGGAGCCCACGGCGTACGACAGCCGAAGCATCGCGATGGGGATCACCGGGACGTCGTATCTCGAGAGGCCCGCCGCCCTCGTGATGAACCCGGCGAACATGGAGGGGATCGACAAGCTGGGCTTCACGTTCAACTTCACAAATCTCTTCGTCAACCAACGGGCGCCCGTGCAAGGGCCGAACACCCGACTCGATTCCGGCGTGGGCTACGGCCCGATGCCGTCGGGCTTCATCGGCGGCCGGATCGCGCCTCGCGTGGTGTTCGTAGGCGGGATCTACATCGAGACGGGCTACGGCTCGTCTTTTGGCGACGTCAGTTGCGTAGACGGCGACCAGGTCGTCGATGGGGTGCCAGACACGAACCCCGCCACCTGCACCAACGGACAACCGCAAGACTTGGACGTCACCTTCTTCGTCGGCGAGTTCGCGGCAGGGACTTCGTTTCGTGTGACAGACAAATTTTGGTTGGGGGTCGCCCTTCGGCTCCCGTTCTCGAAGCAGGTCGCGGGCTTGTATCAGAACACACTCGCCGCTCTCGGTGGATTCGGGTACGGGCGGGTGAAGAACGACCTCGGCGGCGTCGGATTTCCGTCACCGCGCTTCGGGATCACCTACAAGCCTCATCCGAACGTCAGCATCGGCGTGATGTATCGAATGTATTCGAAGATCAAGTTGACCGGAACGACGGAGGCCGAGCTGCCAGGAGGCGTCGTAACACTCGACGCCGAAGCGGACTGGTTCATTCCGCACGCGATTCAGTTCGGCGTGTCGTGGAAGCCCATGCACAAACTCCTCTTGGCGCTCGAGAGCCGGCTCCAATTTCATGGCGCCCAAAAGACGGGCAACAAGAACCAGACGGTGTCCACGACGGATCCGAACGGCGCCCTGCCTAGCTTTGCGATCGTAGTACCATTTGGTTGGAAAACCGCTTGGTCGGTCAAGTTGGGACTCGAGTATCGAATCAAGCCGCTCATTGCCGTCCGTGCCGGGGGTGCCATCGCCGAATCGGCGACCACCGAAGCTTGGGCGCAGAACTTCACACCCCCCGCAGGACTCAACGGCTACCTGAGCGGAGGCCTGGGGTTCTATTGGAACGACCGGAACAACCCGGAGATCAAAGACAAGTACATGCTTGATCTCGCCGGCTCGTTTGCCTTCGGCGGAGGCAACATCAGCGAGGAACTCGCTGCGAACAACTCGCCCGCTTTGGTTCCGGGGACCGACGATTCGGTCGACCTCTGCTCACGCGACCAAGTGGTCCGAACCGGCTGTGCCGGCGACTACCGCGTCTTCACCTATTGGTTCTCGTTGGGCTTCAATATTCAGTACTAGACCAGGAGCTTTCCCATGCATCAACTACGTCATCCCTTCGTTTTCACGTTCGCTCTCATCCTCGTTACCCTACTCGCACTCGGGGGCCTCGCGCCGCACGCATCGGCGAATGGCGGGACTTCAGATTCCGATTACCCGGAGCTCCTTTCCTGGCCTGCGAGTCCAGAGGCTATCGGCCTGCCGCGATTCGTCGGAAGCGAAGCAACGCCGAAACCGCTGCCGCCGATCGTCATTCCGCCCAACGACTTCCTCGCCGAACAGGGCCGCAATAGCCTTCACGGCGACAACTTCAACTCCGACACCTTGAACTACGAAGCGCCGCTCGGGATCGATCCGGTGGTCAGCTCGCGCCAGCTCGGACTGCTTGCCGCGACCTGTCCCACCGTCGTGTTCGACTCGCACGGCAACGTCATCACGATCTGCATCGGCGTCGCGCGCGTGCGGCTGTTCTTGATGGACCCGCATTCGCTAGAGGTCTTGGCAGAGCAGGAGCTCCCCCTGCGCGCCTGGGTGGCGGCGGGCCGGCCCGAGGACATCACGAGTGACAGCTCTGGTGGCGGCTATTTCCACGTCGACCAGTTCGGGCGCGCGCTCGTAGGTGTGTCCAATCAGCGCATCCAGCGATGGGAAGCGCTCGAGGTGAAGAAGAATCGCTGGGAGTGGCAGTTGGTCGATGACTACGACCTGACGACGGTCCTCAACAACCCGGACGCGCCCCTTCAGGACGCGATTCCCGACTACACGGGCCGCCTCTGGTTCACCACCCAGCCGGGGATCATCGGCTACTTGGACGAAAACACTGGTGAGTTCGAGACTCTCGGGCTCGGCGAATTCCTGCAGAATGGTTTCGCGATCGACACCGACGGCGCCATCTATGCCGTCACCGTCGACGCCCTGTACCGACTGAGCATCAATCCAGACGGCTCGATCGCGATCGACTGGCGCAAGCCCTACCTGAACGACGGAGGGCAAGGTGGGCTGCTTTCGACGGGCTCGGGGACTACGCCGACCCTCTTCGGCGCCGAGAACGACCTAATCGCGATTGCGGATAACTCCGCGGGACGCATCAATCTCAACGTCTACCGTCGGCACGACGGCTCACAGATTTGTCAGTTCCCCATGTTCAACGAGGGCGCTAGCGCCACTGAGAACTCGCCCATCGGCTACGGCGATGACGTTGTCTTGGAGAACAACGCCGGCTACCCGGGCCCGTTCGGAAACCCGCTAGAGACGGTGGCCGGCCTCACGCGCCTTCGCGTGCGGCCGGATCGGAGCGGCTGCGATGTCGTTTGGCACACCGAAGAGTTCCGGGCGCAGACGACACCGCGGCTCTCGACAGCCACCGGCCTCATCTACACGTACTCCGTCAAAGCCGGCGCACCGGTCCTCGGCATCATCCCGGCCAACGGCTGGTACTTCGGGGCTCTCGACTGGGAGACCGGCGAACGCGTGTATGAAGTCTGGGTCGGCAACGGCAGCTTCTGGAACAACGTCCTCGACCCGGTGACACTCGGCCCCGATGGAACTGCATACGTCGGCACGAAGAACGGGCTGATGGCGATTCGCGACGGTCGGCAGGAAAAGCCTGGAAACGGCAAGAACAAGCCTGGAAAGAAGAAGTAGCTCGCCGTGAATGACCGTGTCCGAGTGGAAGTGAAGGATGGCATCGCCGACGTTCGGCTCTGCCGGCCCGACAAGCGAAACGCCCTTGATCAGCCCATGTTCGAAGGGCTGATCGAGGCGGGGAGAGATCTCAGCGCGGATCGCTCCGTGCGCGTGGCGGTTCTGCACGGCGAAGGTTCGGCGTTCTGTAGCGGGCTCGACGTCATGAGCTTCGCGGCAATGATGAGCGGCCAACTGACCGCCGACTCCGAACAGGTGAAGAAGGCGGTCGACGACAAGACCGAAGGCGGCGCGAGTTGGTTTCAACTGCCCGCCTGGGTCTGGTACGAGGCGCCCTTCCCGGTCATCGCCGCAGTTCAGGGCGCGGCCTATGGCGCTGGACTTCACATCGCACTCGGTGCGGACGTGCGGGTCGTCGCCCCAGACGCGAAGCTCGCCTTCGTCGAGGTGAACTGGGGTCTCGTCCCAGACATGTCGGGATCGCAAGCGCTACGCCGCTTGGTGCCTCTCGACGTCGCAAAGAAGATGGCGATGACCGGCCTACCGATCAGCGGCGAGGAGGCGGCTCGGTACGGATTGGCGACCGAGGTGAGCAACACGCCGTACGAGACCGCGCTCGAGCTAGCCGCGATCATTTCGAAGAAGAGCCCCGACGCGATTCGGAGCATCAAGCGCCTGCTGAACCAGTCGGCCCTCCTGCCCTTGGCCGATGGCTTGGCGATGGAGTTCGAGTGTTCAGGTGCGCTCATGGGTAGCCCCAATCAAATGGAGGCAATCGGCGCTAGTTTTGAGAAGCGCGAACCCCGGTTTGCTGATCCGGGCACATGATCGACACCAGTATCGCTTCGATATCATTACATAATACCGCAAGACACAAATTTCGTGTTTTGT
>JBLYYU010000409.1:0-2529 GCA_048550275.1 Polyangiales bacterium | reverse complement strand
GGTCGTACTGGAGCTTCGGCTCTACGCGTAGGGTTTTTCCGGTGATGATGATCGCGTCGGCGCGCGCGCGGGAGATGTGCAGGGCGAGCCAGTCGAGGTCGCTTTTCGGGGCGTGCTTGTTGATCTTGATGGTGGTGAGCGCTGCGTCCTGGCTGGCGCGCCAGGCGGCGAAGCTCTGCGAGACGGCAGGCCTCGAATCGAGGGGGCTCCCGAAGAGGGCGCGTGCGGCCCGGTCGACGCTGGCGGCGTCGGTCAGCTCGACGAGAGAAGCGGCCATCGCCTGATGGAAATGCGATTTTCGAGGGCAAGTCAACCCGCTTGAACCGGGTTACGCCCAAAACTCGCTCGCTCTATCCCCTCCTGTTAATGTCGCGGGATGTGGCGTTGGCTTTTTTTGGTCTCCTTGGTGGCGGCGGCCTGTGCTGGCCGGCAGACACCGGACGGCTCGCAGGAAGTGGTCGTGAGCCCGATTCCCGTACCGCAGCCGGTTTATCCGCGCGCGGAGCTCAGCCCGGATCTGCAGGAGCTCTGGAAGCGCGTCGAGGAAGCGGTGGCGGTGCGCCCGCCCGAGCCGCCCGATGGGGCGTCACAGGAAACGATCGAAGCCTGGGCCGAAGGCTCGTTTCGTGAATGGCTCGTTCAGCGAAAGGCGGCGACCGACCGGGCGCTGGCCGCGACGCACGCGCTTCGGACGCACCCCTTGTTCGAGCGCGGGATCGGAACCGCCCTGTTCGGCTACATGTACGAGGACATGGCCGGAAGCATTCGTGGCGCGCCGGTCCCTGAAGACATCGCGGCGGACAAAGAGCTGCTCGACATCTACACGGGTGCGCTCACGGAGCATCTGACCCCGTTCGCCGAGCTATCGGCGAAGGCGTACTACGCCTGCCTCGCGCTCTTCGTGAAGCTCGATGACCCGCAGTGGGGGGAGTGGGCGTACTACTGTGATGAGCGCGGCGCCGAAGTCGTCGACACCTTCGAGCTCGAACCGCCGGAACCGACAGAGCCGGGCACGACGCTGACTCAGTTGGTCATGCCTCGCTGAGCCGGAGTACGGACCGCCCTACGGCGCCGACCCGGACTGACAACTAGGAGGCCCGCCGCCCCAAGGCGATGCACAGACCTCCTGTTCGGGACAGTCGGAGATCGCGTCGCACGACCCGCCGGTCTCGACGCACTCCTTTCGGCCGTCGGGCCAGAGGGCGAGACACTCGAAACCCGAGGCGCAATCCGCGCCGCTAAGGCAGAGACCGTACTGCCCGCAAGTTGCCAAGGCCGAAGACGCGGAGGACTCGCAGACCGGCGTAGAGCCGCTGCAGTCCGAGTTCAGACAGGCGGCGGCAGGTGGCACGTCGTTCGGACCGGGCGAGCCCGCGCACTCGGTCGAGCCGTCGCCGTCGACGTCTGCGCACCAGAGTGCCCCCACACCCGAGCAGTCCGAATCGCTCTGGCAGACCCGGTGAACACGGACGCAGAACGTGGAGCTCGGAAGGGTTCGGCACGTGTGGCTCTTCGGGCAATCGCTGAAGTCGTCGCAAGGGACGCGCCGATCGACGCAGCTGCCCGGAGCGCCTTCGCAGGAGAAGCCGAGGACACAGTCCGCGACCGTGTTGCAGCCCGAAGTCGTTTTCCCGCATTGGCTCTCGCCGAACCCGACGGACACACACTCGTACTCGGGCCCGCAGTCCGAGGCCATCATGCAGGAGCTGCCCTGCGTGATCTGACACTGGGTGATCGGGGTTCCTTCGAAGTCCTCGCACCCTGAGGGAACGCAACGGTAGAGACTCGACGGGCAGTCGTTGTCGTCGTCGCAGAGAAGCTCAGTCGGACAGGACTGGCAGAGCGTGTTCGTCACGCAAGCGTCCGCTCCGCAGGTGCCCGCGTCGCAGTAACCCGGCCCACCTTCGAAGGTGCACGAGGCCCCGTCGCTGACGCTGGTGAAGTCGCACATCCCGTCCATTGGATCGCAGGCATCCGTGGTGCACTCGTTGTCGTCGTCGCAATCGACGCCGTCGCACAACGAGCCGCCCGCGCCGCCTTGACCGCCCACGCCACCTGTACCGCCCGCGCCGCCTTGACCGCCAACGCCACCTGTACCGCCCGTGCCACCGGTCGCGCCTGTGCCACCGGTCGCGCCTGTGCCACCGGTCGCGCCCGTGCCACCGGCACCACCTTGGCCGCCCGTGCCGCCAACACCCCCAGCACCACCATCGCCACCTTGGCCACCCATGCCGCAAGCGGGGGACGAGTCGCAGCCGGAGTCCGCACAGTCGACGAAGCTGTCGAGATCGTTGTCGAGACCGTCATCGCAGTCCGCCGGCTGAGTCCCTTCGACCCGAAAGTTCCGCCAAGGCTCCGCGCCGATGTCACCACTACAAGCGACCAAGGCCATTGGCAGCATCGAGCACGCCAACACGAACGAACGCCGCAGCGTCCACGAAAACAACGTTTCCCTCCCGTTTCCCCCATTTGGCAGGGTTGCGGTTGGGGGGGTGCGGCGGCAACTGTGGGTGGGGGGGGGGCTGCACG
>JBLYYU010000408.1:0-3802 GCA_048550275.1 Polyangiales bacterium | reverse complement strand
TGATTCGCCGCTTCCTCGACCATTCGAACCCAGAGGTCGTCGCCGCGGGAATCGAGTCGTTGGCTCAGCTACGTGAACCCGACTCGGTCGCGGATCTGGAACGCTTCCTCGACGACGTCCGCGTGGTGACCGTGGACGACTTCGAAGATGAGACGCAAACGACGCTCGGCGAGCTGGCCGCCGATGCGCTCGAGATCGTTCGCTGAGCCCTGGAGCTTCTCGGTCAGGTGCCGCGCGACCAGAGCGCTCGTCGCTTGGCTGCTTTTGCCCGTGCTCGGTCTTTCGCGAAGAGCGTCAGGTAGTCTTCTCTGACGGCGTCCAATTCGACCTCCTCGGGCATTTCAGGGCGCGCCGCTTCCATCGCGCGAACGAGCGACTGCAATGGGCCCGAGGCCCGACCGAAGGTCGCCGTCTCGATGCCGTCGGCGACCTCGCTGATGCGGTCTACGACCACTTTGCTCAGATAACCGCGTCTTCGGAGGTCGTCGAAGCTCGCGACCAGCACTTCGGGGTTGAAGGTGTGCGCAACGACGAGGTCCGCACCTACCCGAAGAACGGCTTGCGCATCGAGCGCGCCATCTTCCAGCAAGACCAGCGCCGGTTGGAAATAATTGTAGAACGGACAGACGCGGCGGCCGAAATCGCCGAACCCGGCCGTCGACGAAACGCGCTCCAGGTGAATGAATATGCGCCGAACCGTGTCGCCACGCGGAACCCTCGCTGCGATGCGCACAATCTCGGGGATGTCCTCCGGGTACACATCCGCGGCCTCGGCGACTTGCATCAGGAGCTCCTGACTCACCCGGCCTGCCGCGATATCGGCGTAGAGCGAGTAGATGAATGCGTCGCCCTCCGCGTCGTCACCAAACAGGATCTCGTCGGTTTCCGGCGAGACGTTCGTGCGTGACCGGAGCAGCGCCGTGAGTTTGTAGCTCAGCTGGTCACGCAGAAACCGAAACTTGCCGCGGACCAGGTTTCGAAGGCTTGGCTTCAGCGTGAAGCCGTCCCAGCGAATTCCGTCGAGCCTGAGCTTGGCCTCGAGAACGCTGCGCATCTGCTCCGGGCTCCCCGACAGAATGAAGATCGCGGCCGGATCCGTTGCGCGGATTTCTCGCAGCAAAGTGCTGGCGCCCGGAAAAGCGCGCTTGCGGGTCGCTGGTTCGAACGCTGTGCGCAAGATGTCCCGAAGTGTGTCGAACTCCGTACGCAGATAGGTCTTGTCGAGATCCCATCGATAGACGATCTCGTCTCTTCGCTGGCTCAAATCGGGGGCCACCGGCAGACCATAGCAGCCAAGCAGCGCTGGATGCAGTCGGAGTCGAAGCTGATATGGTCGGCCCATGCCAGTCGACGCGGTCGTCATCGATGAACGCACCTTGGAGCGAGGCTCGGAAGCCCAGCAGCTCGAGTGGCAGGCGCTGATTCGCGAGCTGCTTTCGAAAGCGAAGAGCGGCTTCGACGAGCGGGCGGCCCTTCATGTGAGCGTGACCGAGCAAGGCTTCGCTCTAGCCTTCCAGACCGCGGAAGGTTCAAACCTGGGTGAGGCACAGATCGAGTACGAGCGTTTAGCCGAGCTCGTCACGGAGTACATCGACACGGTCCGCCAGATCGCCGAGGCGGACGGCCTCAACCATTTGGAGGCGCTGGACATGGCGAAGAAGGTGACTCACGACCGCGCCGGACGCGTACTCAAGCGAGAGCTCAGGGACTTTGGCTTCGACCTGGAGACTTCCCGTCGGCTCTTCACGCTCCTTCTCTCCCTCCGCATCGATACGACCAAAATCGTCGGTATCCATGGGCATCGAACCATCCGTTAGGCGTTCCAGCGCGAGCCGCGGTGAACGGCCGTGCGGGTCCTCCGAGCGGTTTCGGCCCGAAATACCGAGGTTTGCGAGCTCTGAGGCGCCGAATTCGCTTCGAGTTCGACCTTTTTCGCCATTTGTTGAACACTGAATTGCAGGGGGGACATGACAGCGTCGCTGAAAGAGTCGGGTAATCCGCCGGCCGCGAGTCTGCATTCGCAGGCACCGAGCGCCAACTACTCGAAGCGCGACAGCGACTTCGTGCGCGTTCTGAATGCTGCCGGGCTGGCCTCGGAGCTCGACGCGGAGCGGCTCTCGGCGATCGCCGCCGACCTCGGTGACTCTGGGATCGATGCGCGGCGGATGGACATCCTCGAAGTCTACTACCGGGGCGACGACGACCCCACAGTGGCTCTACGGCGCCGTGCGAGTGATCGGTTCTTCATGCACAACGACTACTTCTCGGTCAACGCCCACCAAATGGTGGCCTCGCTATCGAGCCTGAACCCCGAGATTGCCACCGTCGAGCTTCAGCGAATCGGTGCGGACAACGGCCCTCTCGTCCTGCGGGCCGGAGAGAACTTCAGCGCGATCTCTGATGAAGAGGATGAAGACTCCGAAGCGGGCACCGTCGCCGTGCGTGCCTTGGTCCGAGCGATGAACTCGCTCTTGGCGAAGGCTGGCGTGAGCGAACGGCTCGGTCCCCTGGTTTACGGGGAGTCGCGTGAGCTGTACGTGGGCGTCACCGAAGACGGCGCCATGGCTCTGCTCCAGAGTGGATGCACCGAGCTTTCGGCTGCCGCCGCCCTCCGCGAGTTTGCAAGCTGGTAGCAAGCGCCCTAGGTGACTCACCATGGCTGAATACGATTACGACCTTTTCGTCGTTGGGGCAGGCTCCGGCGGCGTGAGGGCGGCCCGCGTCGCGAGCGATCTCGGAGCGCGGGTAGCGATTGGAGAAATGAGCGCAATGGGAGGGACCTGCGTCAACGTGGGCTGTATCCCGAAGAAGCTCTACGTATACGGCTCACACTTCGCATACGATCTCGATGATGCGCGCGGCTACGGCTGGTCGGGAAGGCCGTCCTTCGACTGGGCAACGTTGCGGAACAACAAAGACCGTGAAATCGCGCGCCTCAACGGAATCTACCAAGGGCTGCTCGAGCGCGCCGGGGTCGACGTCATCGAGGGACGCGCGCGGCTACTCGACCCGCACTCAGTCGAGATCGCGGGCAGGCCGCGGACGGCAGAGCGAGTTCTGATCGCCACCGGCGGCCGGGCCATCGTGCCCGAGATCGCCGGCCGCGAGCACGCTCTCACTTCGGACGCGGTGTTTTCGCTCGAAGCGCTTCCGAAGCGAATGATGATCGTCGGAGCAGGCTACATCGCTCTCGAGCTCGGCTCGATATTCTGCGCCTTGGGTGTCGACGTCACCATCGTGCACCGTGGTGACGAGATCCTCCGCGGATTCGACCACGACTTGCGATGCCACCTCCATGACGAGCTCGAAGCCAAGGGGGTGCGAATCGCTCTCCAGACGCAAGTCCAAGAGATTCGCAAAGCGGGCACGGCGTTTGAAGTCACG
The DNA here is from genome assembly GCA_048550275.1 of Polyangiales bacterium. GTDB lineage: Bacteria > Myxococcota_A > Polyangia > Polyangiales > Houyiibacteriaceae > SG8-38. The sequence goes on along the minus strand of JBLYYU010000408.1, from coordinate 418 downwards.
CTCGATAATGGTGCAGTGCTGGAGACCGATTTTCCCGTCTTCGCAATCGGGCGCGAACCGAATGTCGAAAATCTGGGGCTCGAGGAGCTTGGCGTGGAGCTAGGTGAACGCGGTGGGATTGTCGTCGATGACGAGTACCAGACCTCGGTCCCGTCCATTCACGCGGTGGGTGATGTGATCGATCACATTCAGCTCACGCCCGTGGCAGTCGCTGAGGGTATGCACTTCGCGCACCACCACTATGGTAGCGGCCAGCATCGGATCGACTACGCCAACATTCCAACCGCCGTGTTCTGTCAGCCCGAGTTGGCGACCGTGGGGCTCACCGAGGCGGAGGCATGGCACCGCTGCCAAGATGTCCGCGTGTACAAGTCGGTTTTCACCCCGTTGAAGCTCAGCCTGAGCGAGCGCAAAGAAC
>JBLYYU010000407.1:0-13827 GCA_048550275.1 Polyangiales bacterium | reverse complement strand
TGCTCTTCGCCGACATGAAACGCGCGTAGCGTGAGTCCGGCGAAAGGCTCTCGAACCCCTCGAGAAGCAACCGTTTGTCCGACGGGCGCATGAGGCGCAGGTGGACCCGCTGCCCGCCCGCGAGTTGGACGGATTCCCGGTATGCATCGTCGTAGCGATAGACTCGCCCCTGGCCCCCCATGGCCCGACCAATCTAGGAATGATCGAGCGCACGCACAAGCGCATCCATCGCAGCGGCCGCCCCCGTTCGAAGGCGGTAGTTTACGATGTGTGAAACTTCACTGGTGCCGGGGTTGATTTCTACCGTGAGGGCACCTCGCCTTCGCGCGTCGACGACCGGCTCCGCGATGTAAGGGAAGACGCTGGTTGTCCCTATCGAGAACACCGCGTCGAAGCCTCGCATGAGCTGTTCCTGCAACGTCCGGGCGCGGTCCATGGGGAGCATCTCACCGAACAGAACCACCTCGGGCCGAACCAGGGACGCGCACTCGGGGCACGAGGGCGGAATGTCGAGCCCCGCATAACTGCTGACGCGCCACCGATGCCCGCAGCGCGTGCAAAGTAGGCGATGTACGTCGCCGTGAATGTCGATGACCTGCGAACTGCCGGCCGCGTGGTGCAAGCCGTCGACGTTTTGGGTCAGCGTCCAGACCCGGTCGAATCGCCCCTCGAGCTCGGCGATCGCGCGATGCGCCGGGTTCGGGCCGGCATTGCGACACGAGCTCTCGATCTGATGGATGTACTTCCAGGTGAGCGCAGGGTCGCGGGCGAACATCGCACCGGAGAGGGCGGCCTCGATTGGGATCCCGTCGTCCGTCTCTTCCTGCTCGTAGAGCCCGCCGATACCACGGTAGGTCGGTAGCCCCGAATCCGCCGAAATGCCCGCACCGGTGATGAAGAGGACGCTTTCGCTCCCGCGCAGGCGCTCGGCAATCTCGGAGATCTCCGACTGGTCCATTCGAGCTTGGGTATCGTACTATCGCCCGCCAGCCAAGCCGCGTTCCCACAGGCACTGGCCGAGCGGCTCAGGTTCTCTATGTAGAAAGTATGTTTTTCGCCTCCAAGAAGAAGCTCGAGATGCCCACGCCTGACCAAGCGCTCCCCGGACGCGAGACGAAAATGTCGGTCCCCGCGCGCCACTTCGTCCTCGACGCCCCCCTCGAGGGGCCGTTTCCCGAGGACACTCGAACGGCGATGTTCGGCTTGGGCTGTTTCTGGGGAGCCGAACGGAAATTCTGGCAGACGCCCGGTGTCTACACGACGGCGGTCGGCTACGCGGCGGGCCACACGGCGAACCCCAGCTACGAAGAGGTCTGCTCCGGTGCCACCGGGCACAACGAGGTCGTCTTGGTCGTGTACCGGCCTCGGGAGGTGAGCTACGAGGATCTCCTCGCCCTGTTCTGGGAAAGCCACGACCCGACGCAGGGTATGCGCCAAGGCAACGACCAAGGGACCCAGTACCGCTCAGGGATCTACTACTTCGACGATGAACAGCACCAACTGGCTACCGAATCGATGGAGCGGTACCAGCGTGCTCTCGGGGAGGCGGGCTACGATCGCATCACCACCGAGGTCGCCGCCGCGCCGACATTCTACTACGCGGAAGGCTACCACCAGCAGTACCTGGCGAAGAACCCGGCGGGTTATTGCGGCCTGGGCGGCACCGGCGTGAGCTGCCCGACCAAACTCGCGTGACTTCGAATCCCGCAATGTAACGCTCGGATATCACCTGGATATTTGTGCACGCTTGAGGCCCTTTTTTGGTTGACGTATCAGCGGGCTTTCCATGTATGCTGCGCCGACCCCCCGGTTCGCACGACGGGTGGAGGAGCCCCCTACAATGAAGTCGAAACTATTGACGGCCTGCCTACTGGCAGGCCTTCTCACGCCCGCACTCGCAAGCGCCAACCCCGAACCGACCGCGTACGACACTCGCAGCATCGGCATGGGCTTGACCGGTACGACGTTCATGGATCAACCGGCCGCGCTCGCGCTCAACCCGGCGAACCTCGAGGGCATCCCGAAGCTCGGCTTCACATTCAACTTCACCAACCTCCTCGTAAATCAGACCGCCCCGGTCCAAGGCCCGAATACGAGCGTGTCCTCCGGACTGGGGTACGGGCCGCTTCCCTCGGGCTTCATCGCCGGGCGAATCGCGCCTCGCGTCGTCTTTGCTGGGGGCATTTACATCGAGACCGGCTACGGCTCCTCATTCAGCCAGGTGGAATGCCTGGACGGCGTGGACCTGGGTCCCAACAACGAGGCCAATACGGACCCGGCGACCTGCGCCAACCCCCAAGCTCAAGACCTGAACGTGACGTTTTTCGTAGGAGAGTTCTCCGCCGGTTTCTCATTTCGGGCCCATGAGAAATTCCTGCTCGGGCTCGCTCTTCGACTTCCCTTCTCGAAGCAGACCGCGGACCTGTACCAGAACGTCGGCGCGGCTCTCGGAACGCCGTTCTATGGACGCGTCAAGAACGACCTCGGCGGCGTAGGATATCCATCGCTCCGGGCAGGCTTCACGATCAAGCCGCACCGGAAGGTCCGAATCAGCGCGATGTACCGCATGGCAGCGAAGATCAAGCTGACCGGCGAGACCGAGACAGCACTCTTCGAGGGCGCGGATCCCCTCATGCTCCAGTCGGAAGCCGACTGGTTCATCCCTCATGCCATCGCCTTTGGCGTCTCGTACCAAGCGAACAGCCATCTGCTACTGGCGTTCGAGGCTCGTTTCCAGTTCCACGGCGCAGAGAAGAGCGGCAACAAAAACCAAACCGTCATCGCCTCACAGGACGGCACGGTCCTGAGTACGGTCGTGGTGCCCTTCGGTTGGGAAAACACCTGGAGCGCCAAGGTCGGCTTCGAATACCGATTCACCAAAGACCTCTTGGCGCTTCGCCTCGGAAGCAACATCGCTAAATCGGCGACCAGCGGGGCCTTCGCCCAGTACTTCACACCCCCGCCCGGTCTGAGCGGCAATATCGCCGGCGGCCTCGGGTTCTACTGGCACGACCGGAACGACAAGAGCATCCGCGACAAGTACAGGCTCGACCTCGCCGGCGCGTTCGCGTTCACGACGGGCAACATCGGGAACGAGTACATCGACGGCCCACCCCAGCCGATCCCTGGGACCGACCAGACCGTGCAGCCTTGTTCGACCGAACAGGTCGTTCGAACCGGTTGCCCAGGCGACTACAAGGTGCTCACCTATTGGGCATCGCTGTCGTTCACTCTTCAGTACTAGTCGATTCGATCGGGACGCCGAGTGTGGGCGAGTATCGCGCTCGATCGCTACGCCTCCACCAATTGCCAGTGGCGGCGCGCTCCTCGCGATCGGTCATTTCGTAGCGGTAGACAACCGCGCGGACTTGCTTCGGCGGCTCCCCTTCGAATGGGTTCGTCTCGATGAGCCGCAGGACACTCGGCTCGCCCTCGAGCAGCCGAGTGACGAGATTGCCGAGCCATGGATTCCGTCGGTAATCGCCTAGCGCCGCGAACCACATCTGCCAATCGAGTCGAGGCTGGTGCGGGGCGGCCCAGCGCGGCGCCCGGTCGAGCGGCCCAGGCTTGTAGCGAAACTCGTAGGTCTCCCAAGTCTTTCCATCCAGCGTGCCTTCGATTTCAATCTCGGGGCGCTCGGTAGTCATCACCGCAAAGAGACCGTAGTTGTTGAGCGTGTTGAATGGGTAGACCGGGCGGAGCCAACGCGGGACGCCTCCAGCAAAGGTCCCCGCGACGAAAATCGCGCCTGAAACGGCGATGACGAGAGCCGGGGCTACCCCGGGCAAGGCGTTCCACCGAGTCTTCCGTTCGGGTCTCGGTGCGGGATCGAATCGACCCGAGAAGAGGCGCGCGAGCAAGGCGTCGTCGAGTAGCGGTAGGCACAGGACGATGGCGAGCAAATTGAAGAAGCCGTAGTTGCCGGTGAAAGCGACCAGGAGCATCAGGCCGGCGATGCTCGCAGCGGAGCTCCGACGTGCCCATGCCCAAGGCAGCAAAATCAGCAGCGGCGCCGCGAACTCGATGGCGAACATCAGAGCGCACGAGGCCGACTGGAACCAGTCGGGTAGCAGGTTCGCGTACCAGCCGAACACGGTCGGCAATGGCTGAGTCCAGTAGTGATAGCTGAGCGCGCTCAGGTCTGCCCAAGTCGCATCTCCGCTGGCTAGCTTCACCCAGGCGGAACGGAAGACCAGACGGAACAGGAGCCACCAGAGCGCCCAACGAGCAACACGGTTCGGGGTCGAATGACCGAGGGGCCGGTCCCAGGCCCGCAAGGGCACGAAGAAAAACGCGGTAAACGTCACTTCGAGCAGAAGCGTGTCCCACTGGAACGACATGAACGGCCAGCCGACGCTCACGAACGAGAGGTAACAGAACCATGCGACCGCCGTAGCGAGCTTCGGAACGAAGCCGAGCAGCAGCGCGGCGGCGGCGGCGGCGCCGGAAATCCAGATGGCGCCGATCATCGAATCGCCGCTCCCCCACCAAAACGCGCTCGGATGCTGCCAGAAGCTGTGACCGGCGCTCTTCGCCTGCGCGACCAAACCCGCGATCGGCATGACACCCGCATCGCCAAAGAGCCCTTGCGCCTGAACGCCGAGCGAGATGAACGCGACTAGAAGCACCGCCCCGAGCGAGCGCCCGAACAGCCAGGAGGAGATGCCGTAGGTCGAGCGGGGTCGAGCGGTGCTCACGGGACATGTGCTTATCACAGCAGCACCGTCGGTGTCAGTGCCGGCGCCTAGCGCCAGGCGTCCTGGTTTCGCTCGACGAACTCCGACAGGCCCGTCGCCGGACGGCCGATGATCTGCGTGAGGGCTGGATCCACCGAGGCCTCGCCGCCCGCCTTTGCATGTGCGAACACCGAGAGCCCCGCCTCCACCAGCCAGTCAGGCGTTCCCGATTGAAGCATCATCGCCCTCGCCTGCTCCTCTTCGACGTCGATGTACGTCAGAGGCTTCCCAACGACGCGACCGATTTCGGCAGCAACGCCCTTCGCTCCGTAGGCCCGGCCGCCTGTGAGCACATGCGTCGCCCCAGCGTGCAGGTCGGGGCGTAACAGGCACTCGGCAGCCGCGTCCCCGATGTCCATCGCATCGACGTACGGGATCAGGCCGTGCCCCTGAGGGACGATGATCGAGGACATCATCCGAATCGTCTCTACCTGGTAGGTAATGAAGTTCTGGAAGAACGAGCAAGGGCGAAGAACCGTCCACTTCACCCCCGATTCCCGTACCGCGTCGTCGATCTCGCGATGCCAGGCGCGGAGCCGGGATCGCCGGTCCCAGCCCGCCGAGCGAGACGATAGACGAACCACATGAGGCACTCCCGCCTCGAGCGCCGCATCGAGCACCCTGCGTGACGCCACAACCTGATTGTCGATCAGGGGTGTCATGAAGAAGAACGCGTCGATCCCCTCGAAGAGCGCCGCGGGCACGACGGCGGCCTCGTAGTCCAGATGCGAGACCTCAGGCGCCCCAGGCAAAACAGCTCGTGCCGTCTCTGGCGAGCGTGCTCCCACACGAACGTCGACCCCCCTCAGCCTGAGGGCGCGAAACACCTCGCGACCCACGGTGCCGGTCGCCCCTGTCAAAAAGATCTTCACTGGTCCGAATCGCCAGGATCGACAGCGACCCGAGGCAGAGCCGCACGATCCCAGCAATCGGCGCCAAGCGCCACCCAGCTCGATCCGGGGGGCCGGCGGGTTCGACGCGAAAGTCCAAACCTCATCGTAGCTCGGGTGCTAAGGAGACGCGTTCATGTCCGCACCACCGAGCCCTCCGGTCCCGAGTGAGAATCCGCGCCTCCTGTCGCGCCGGTTCCTCCTGCTACTCGCCTCGGTCTCGTTTTTCGGATTCTCCTGGTCGTTCTATCTCATCCTCCCGAAGTTCTTCGTGGCGGAGCTCGGGATGGACGCAGCGGGCGTCGGCCGCGCGGTGGCGGTCGAAGGGCTCACCGCCGTCGCGGCCACCCCGCTGGTCGGCTGGCTCGTCGATCGCTTCGGCCGGAAGCCGTGGCTCGTCTTCGGCAACCTCATGCTCGCCATCACGGGCACGATCTATCTATTCGTCGATCACGAAGGACCTCTGCTGTACCTGGCGCAGATGTGTTGGGGCCTGGGAATGGTGATGGGCTTCAACGCCGCGGGCACCATGACAGCCGACATCGCACCGAGCGACCGGATGGCACAGGCGCTCGGTTTGTTTGGCGCGGCCAACCTCGGCATGAACGCGGTCTCCCCCACCATCGGCGAGGTGCTCGCGGATTCGGTGGGCTGGAAGTACGTGTTCGTGGCCAGCGCGAGTGCCGGCCTCACAGCCATGCTCATCAGCACTCGATTGAAGGAAGCGCCGCGCCACGTGGCGAGGGACGTGGGCCCAAGCCGCCCGATCTTCGGGTCACCATTGCTGAGGGTGTATGGCGCCACATTCGTGATGACCGCCGCCTTCACCGCGCTCTTCACCCTCCATCAGCCGTACGCGCTCGAGCTCGGTGTCACCGAAGTTCGAAGTTTCTTCATCGGCTTCGCGATCGTCGCACTGAGCGTCAGATTGGGCGGGGGCAGACTCATCGACCGCTTTGGGGTTCTTCGATCCTCCGTAGTCGCCTTCGTCTTGTACTCGGCCGTTCCGCCGATGCTCGGCATCCTCGGCCCCGAACACCTCTTTGCGATCGGCGCGATGATGGGACTCGGACATGGCATCGCCTACCCGGCAGTCACGGCCCTCGGCATCGAGCGAGCGAACGCTGCCTCGCGAGGCATGGTGGTGTCGATCATCCACGGCTCATTCAATGGAGGTCACGCAATTTTTGCGTATGCCCTCGGTTTCGTCGCCGCCACATGGACCTACGACGTGGCTTTCTGGACCGCCGGCGCGGTGACGCTGACCGGTGCTGCGATTCTGGGCCTCGGGGCGAGCTCCAAAACCACTTAGCTCGATACGCACGGGCTTCATTCTGCTAGGTTCCGACGGGCAGTTGGACATGCCAGCGAAACGCAAAAACGAGGATGTCTCGGGCGTCTCCGAGGCCACGAGCAAGCTCAGTCGTCTGCTCGAGACCGAGGAAGAGCTCGAAGCGATGCTCAAAGACGTGCGGCGTGAGGCGGAGCAACTCGTGGCGTCCGCCCGCGCCTCCGCTGACGCGCTACTGAAAACCTTCGAGTCCGACCTAGAAGCAGGAGACGGCGAGCTTCAACGGCGAGTCGCTCGTGACCGCGACCGACGAATCGAAGCGATACGCGAGGAGACGCGACAGGCGACCGAACGCTTGCGTAAGGTCGACGACGACGAAATCACGGAGCTTGCCAAGCACATCCTCGACCTGATTCTGAACCGATCAGAGTCCCGAGGTTCTCCATGATCCTGAAGATGTCCCGGATCAGAATGCTCGGGCCGAGGGAGCAGCTCCAGTCATGCCTGGGCTGCGTTCAAGACATCGGCCTACTGCAACTGGTCGAGCCCGCCGAGACCGAATCCCTCATCCCCCTCGGGCTCACGCCAGATCAGGAGACCCACGTTAGAAGCGTTCGGAAGGTCGTCGAAGACGTGGACGCCGCAATCGAGCTGCTCGGCGAGCCTCCGCGGGCCGTTCGTTCCGCTGAAGAGTTCTCCCTCCCGCAAGCGGCTCTCATTGCGGGGCGAAGCCGGAGGGATCTCGAGGCACTCGCCGAACAGCGCCGCGAGCTCGACGAGGAGCGCGCTCTGCTGGTCAAGTTCCGCCCGTTCTTCGCAACGTTTCGAAAGATCGGGGAGTCGGAGCTGGAGCTCGATGGCATCCGAGTGTTCTACCTCGTGCTGCGCGGCGACGCCGAGCAGGAGCTACGCCGCGTGCGGATCGCGCTCCGGCAAGAGATCGGGGACGGTTTCGAGCTGCTCCGTCAGCCGTCGGACTCCGACGAATCCGCACTGCTGCTGGCCGTCCCGAGCGCCAGCGCTGAAAAGGCAGAGCGCCTACTCAGCGAGGCCGGGGTTCAGGCGCTCTCGCTCCCCGAGCAATTCGAGGAAGCAAGCGTCAGCGCAACGATTCAACGCATGCAGGCCCGGCTCGAGGCGCTGCCGACTGAGATCGAGGCAGTCGAGCGCGAACAAGATACGATCGCGCGCGATCGTGGGCGCGACCTCGCAAAGATTCAGGCGGGCGTGAGAGACCATCTGGCCACCGTGGAGGCAATGGAAAAGGCGGTCGTCACACCGCGAGCGTTCGTCCTCGAGGGCTGGGTTCCGAGCGTTGCCCAGCCGGACCTCGAACGGCAACTCGGCCTCTCCTGTACCTCGAAAATCGAAATCGAGACGGTGGGCTCCGAGGAGTGGTCCGGCGATACCGTTCCGGTCGTGCTCAAGAACCCTCGGCTCTTTCGTCCCTTCGAAGCGATCACGACGATGATGCCGCTCCCGAAGTACGGCACGGTCGACCCCACGCCCTTCGTCGCCATCTTCTTCCCCATGTTCTTCGGGATCGTGCTGGGAGACATCGGCTACGGCACGATGCTCGGGCTCGTCTCCCTCGTGCTGCGCTTCCGCTCTCAGGCGGACAGCAAGCTGCGCTCCGTCTCGGAGATCGGCCTCGCCTGCGCCCTCTTCACCATCGTATTCGGTTTTCTCTATGGAGAGCTTTTCGGTGACCTCGGGCACCGAATCGGTCTGCACCCGATCATCCTCAACCGTGAGGAGGCGTTCTTCCCGTACCTGGGCTTCGCCATCGCGCTCGGCATCGTGCACATCGTCGTCGGGTTGCTGGTGGGCGCGGTCAAGATGTTCCGCGGAGACAAGCGCAGGGCGATCGGAAAGGGAATGGCCGCGCTCATGGTCGTCCTCATCGCTTTGGCGCTGATGGCGGCGTCCGGCATGCTCCCCGAACGCTTCTTCACACCCCTGGTCATCACGACGCTAGTCGCGCTCCCAATCCTAATCATCGGCGAAGGAGTGCTCGCGCCCGTGGAGTTCGTGTCCACCCTCGGGAACGTTCTCTCGTACGCTCGCATCATGGCCGTGGGCACAGCCTCGGTGATGATGGCCGTCGTTGCGAATCGAATGGTTGGCGCGTTCGGAGGCGTGGCGGTGGGCATCGTTTTCGCCCTCGTCTTCCATCTCATCAATTTCGTACTGGGTGTGTTCAGCCCGACGATTCACATGCTGCGACTTCACTACGTGGAGTTTTTCGGAAAGTTCTACAGCCCGGGCGGTTCGCAGTATCGGCCGTTCCGACATTGGTCCCCACGCGAAAGCGTTTCTGACGAGAGGAGCGAATGACATGCAATTAGAAACGGTGTTCCTTTACTTGAGTGCTGCGCTGGCAGTAGGCATTCCGGCGCTCGCGACGGGCTGGGCCCAGTCGCGAATCGGACCCGCGGCCGCGGCAACACTCGCGGAGAAGCCCGAGCTCACGGTCACGGTCGTGCTCTTGATCGCCATTCCGGAAACGCTGGCAATCCTGGGCTTCGTCATCGCGGTCTTGATTCTGATGCAGGGAGGAGGCTGAGGCAGAGATGGCTGAATCAGACCTCGACACCGAGCTGCGCCGGGCGGCGGAAGCGACCGCGGAGTCCATCCTGAGCGCGGCGCGTGAGGAGTCCGCGCGAATCACGTCTGAAGCCGCCCAACAGATTGACGAGCGGCGGAGCGCACAGATCCGCGACAAGGAGGCGGAGTACGGCGGGTTGGCGCGAGCGTCGGTCGCAGCAGAGAAGCACGATGCGCTTCAGGCGGTGTTGGTCGCTCAAACGACGCTGATCGGACGAGTGCTCGCGCGCGCCAGGTCCCTTCTTCCTGAAATGGCGAGCTCGAGCACGTACCTGTCGGAGCTCCCCGAAGAGCTCCGCGAGGCCCTTCAGTTCGTCGGAGGAGACTCGAGGGTCGTCCGATGCTCGAAGGCGATCGAGCCGGTCGTGCGGGATACCCTTCGCGAGGACGCCGGCGTGAGCGTCGAGCTGTTCGCCCAGGAAGGCACGGGTTTCGTGGTCGTCGGAGGAGACGGGTCGGTCATGGTGGACGGGCGCCTCGACTCTCGGATCGATCGGCTGGCCCCTTCACTCGCGATCGAGATTCACAAACGTCTCGAGGAATCCTGACGATGGCGCTGTACCTAGGTGACATCAACGCGCGCGCCCGAGGGCTTCGGACCCACCTGCTCTCGTCGGGCGAGATCGAACGGCTGGCGCGCGCAGCGAGTCTCCCCGCGCTCCAACGCGAGCTGAGCTCGCTCGGTTTCGTTCGCTCTGACGCACCCGCCACCGCAGCAAACTTGGAAACCGCGATTCGCCGGCGCGGAGCCGCCCACATGAAGATCTTGGACCGCTGGTGTAGCGACGACCGACGCGAGGTTCTGAGCGTGGTTTTCGACGACGAAGACCGACGATCCATCCAAGCAATCCTGCGCGGCGCCGAGCAGGGAGCCGGCGCACAAGCCCGAATGGCCGGCTTGGTGCCCACAGCGAGCTTGTCGGAGCGAGCTCTTCGGACCCTCGCGACCCAGCCGACCCCTGCGGACGTCGTTCGGATGCTCGTTTTGTGGTCGCACCCTTTCGGCCGTCCACTCGTGGAGGCTGCCGCCGGGGCCCATCCATCGCTGTTCGTAATCGAGATCGCTCTGCAGCGCGCGGTCGCAAGCCGGGCCCGGGCGCGTGCACGCGAGGGCGGGGCTCAGCTCGTGGAATACGTGGAGCAAGTCATCGATCTCATGAACGCCTGGTCCGCGCTCTTGCATTTCGCCGAGAGCGACAGTGAGATTGTCGCGCAGGCATTCGTCGAAGGAGGTCGCTGGATCGACCGGGACGGCTTCGCGAAGCTGATGCGCCTCGAAACACGCGCCGAAGTAGAGAAACAGCTCGCGCGCAACCTGCGGAGCTCGGTGCTGGGCGGACCGTTCGCGAGAACCGTCGGCGACCTGCCAGCACTCGAGGGGGCGGTGCTCCGCGCTCAGATCGACTGGCAAAGACGCTCGGTGCGCCTCGACCCGAGCGGCGCGGCGCCGATCATCGGCTTCGCGATCGAGCTTCGAGCGCAGATCATGAACTTGCAGCGGATCATCTGGGGCGTCGCGCTCCGCGCGCCGTCAGCTCTGATCCAGGCAGAGATGGTGTTGGCATGAAGGATCGACATCTCGTCGTGATCGCCAGCCCAGGTTTGAGCGCCGGCTTCGCTCTTGCCGGGGTCCCCGTGTTCGAAGCGAGCAGCGGAACCGATGCGGCCCGGCGCATCGAGGCCCTGACGGAAAATCAGAGCCTCGGCGTGGTCATCATCGACGAGCCTTTGTACAGGGACATCCCGGAAGACACTCGGCGCAGCCTCGAAGGGGCGGCCCTACCCGTCGTGATCCCCGTCCCCGGCCCCGACTGGAGCACCGAGGGCAGCGCGCACGAGTACATCGTGGAGATTCTGAGGCGAGCGATCGGTTACCGGGTGAGGCTGCAATGAGCGACCCACGCATCATTCGAGTCGCCGGCGCGATCGCGGAGGTCAAGCCCCTCGGAGACGCCGCGCTGTACGAGCTCGTCGAGGTTGGGGAGCGACGATTGCTTGGCGAAGTCATTCGCCTGCAAGATGACGTCGCGACGATTCAAGTCTTCGAGGAGACCAGCGGGCTCGGGCTGAACGAACCTGTTCGCCGCACCGGAGGCTCTCTGACGACCCAGCTCGGTCCGGGTCTGCTCGGCTCGATCCTCGACGGCATCGGCCGCCCACTGACCGGCCTCGCAGACCGCTCGGGCGACTTCATGGATCCCGGAATGACGCTGCCAACCTTGGACCCAAGCACCCGCTGGCGGTTCTCCCCTTCGGTCCGGCCGGGCGACAAAGTGCGTTCCGGAGACGTCTTGGGGGTAGTCGAAGAGCGGCCGGGGATGCCTCATCAAGTTCTGGTGCCGCCGGGCTCCGAAGGTACCGTCGCGCGAATCGAGCAAGGCGATCTCACGGTGTCCGAGAGTATTGGGGAGCTCGATGACGGCACGAACCTCCGTCTTTGGCAGCCCTGGGCGATCCGCCAACGACGGCCGTTCTCACGCCGGCTTCCGGGCGACCGGCCGTTCATCACCGGGCAACGTGTGTTCGACCTGCTCTTCCCCGTCGTCGAAGGTGGATCGGTCGCGGTGCCAGGCGGCTTCGGAACCGGAAAGACCGTGATCGAGCAGTCGCTGGCGAAGTACGCGAAGGCCGACATCATGGTCTACATCGGCTGCGGCGAACGCGGAAACGAGATGGCGGAAGTCCTTCATGACTTCGGCAAGCTTACAGACCCCGAAACCGGCCGGCCGATCATGGACCGGACGATTCTCATCGTGAACACCTCGAACATGCCGGTCGCAGCCCGAGACGCTTCGGTCTATCTCGGTATGACGATCGCCGAATACTACCGGGACATGGGCTACCACGTGGCGATCCTGGCCGACTCGCTTTCGCGATGGGCGGAAGCCTTGCGGGAGATCGCCGCACGCCTCCAAGAGATGCCCGGTGAAGAAGGCTACCCGACGTACCTCGCCAACCGCATGAGTCGTCTCTACGAGCGGGCAGGCCGCGTGGAGAGCGAAGGGACGCCTCCTCGAACCGGCGCAGTGACGTTCATCACGGCGATTTCTCCACCGGGCGGTGATTTTGCAGAGCCGGTCACCCAAGCGTCGTTGCGCGTCGTCGGCGCGCTCTGGGCGCTCGACGCCCGCCTTGCCCATCAACGGCAGTTCCCCGCGGTCGATTGGGACATCAGCTACAGCCTCTACGCCGACGGCACGACGTCTTGGTTCGCCGACAAAGGGGGTGCGGATTGGCAAGAGCTGAGGGTCGAGACCGTTCGCCTTCTGCAACGCGACCGCGAGCTTCGCGAGATCGCCGGTCTCGTAGGAGTCGACGCGCTCGAAGACGAGGACCGCCTGGTATTGGAGGGCGCACGCATCGCGAGGGAGTTCCTCATTGGGCAGAACGCCTTTCACCCCAACGACGCTTTTTCGAGCGTCGAGAAGACCTACCAGCTGGTGAAGCTGCTCTGGTCGTTCATGCGGACCGGCGCGGAGGCTCTCAAAGAAGGCGTCAGCTTCGAAAAGCTGGACCTCCCAGGAGTCAGAGGCGCGTTCGGTTCGGTCAAGACCGCAGCACCGGAACAATTCGACGAACAAGCGGCGGAGGCCCAGCGAACGATTTCCGAAATGAGGGCGACGTGAATCGCTTGATTGCACCGATCGCCCGAACCTATTCCGGCGCATCTTCTGCAGCCGGTCCTCTTCTCTTCGTGCGATCGACCCTCCGAGCCCGGCTGGGCGAGTGGGTCGAAATCGGGGGTCCGGGCGAGGACCGGCGACGGGGCCAGGTGATCGATGTCGGCACTGAGGTCACCGTGATTCAGGTCTTCGAGGACACGTTGGGGCTCAAACCGGCCAACACGCCGATCACCCTGACCGGCGAAACCGCCACGACCGTCGTCGGCAAAGACTTGCTCGGAAGAGCGCTCAGCGGCACCGGAGAGCCGCTCGACGGCCTTCCCCCATCGATCGGCGAGGCGCGTCTGCCCATTTGGGGAGCGCCGATCAACCCCGTCCGGCGACAACACCCGTCCGACTTCATCGAAACCGGCGTCTCGGCGATCGACGGGATGAACACTTTGGTGCGTGGTCAGAAGCTGCCCGTGTTCTCGGCGCCTGGGCTTCCCGGCGTCGAGCTCGCGGCCGATATCGTCGAGAACGCCCGCCCTGCGCGCGGCGAGCCCTTTGCCGTCGTGTTCGCCGCCATGGGAATCACCGAACGCGAAACACAGGCCTTCGTTTCGCGCTTTCGCGAGAGCGAGGTGATGCAGCGCACCGTGCTCTTCCTCAATCAGGCGAGCGATCCGACGATCGAGCGT
>JBLYYU010000406.1:0-4396 GCA_048550275.1 Polyangiales bacterium | reverse complement strand
TTTCGGGGTTTACCCTCGGGGTACCGCCGCGGGCGTGGCGTCGACGCGTCAGGTCCGGCCGGGCGGGCCGAAACTGAAACATGTTCTAGTTTGCCCGCACCCGAAGCGCAAATGGGGCCGAATTTACTGGCCGAGAGCCCAGAAATAGTCTGCCGAACGCTCCTCGGCTGGCAGCTTGAGCTCGGTCTTGAGCTCATTCGGGGTCACGGGGAGCACCACGACATAGGGCGCCGCTCCGCGTTTCGCCGCCCGATCGGGGATGCCCAGGCCACGTTCCACATGAACGCGACCAGCGAAGACGAGCATCTTGGACGGCCCCGAAGGGCGCGCTAAGGCGGCGGCGACCCGCGAGCCCATGGTCTCATCCCAGACGACCTGCGCCTGGTAGTAGCGGTCGATGCCGTCGCCGACGCTGTGCTCCCCGACGTCGAAAGCCGAATCGAAGAGCGCGCGATGCTCCGGGTCATCGAGGTCGAGCTCCGGCAGCGTCGAGGCCTGCTCTGGCGACAGAGCGTCGAGCCCGTCCTTTGCAACCGCGTAGACGAGCTCCTTACGAGCGTTCAGCGCGACCAGTTCGAGCCCCCGGCTGCGCGCGTACTCGAGAATCGGGCGGTACATGCTGAAGTCGAAGCCCCAGCGTTGATCGTACTCGGTGTCTCGACGCAAAACCGTCTCGTCGATCCTCCCGGCGCTCCACTCGTTCAACGGCTCCTGGAACGGAACTTGAAACATCTCCATTCCGATCGCGAGCGAGGCTTCGTCGCGATGCAAGCGGCGAAGGATCGCATATTGCGCAGCATGATCGGCCGGCTGATCGTGACGCTCCCCTACGTACACGACGGATTTCGTTCGAAGCACCGCAAAAAAAGCTTCCAGCTCGATCGGCTTCCCCGTCGCCGCGTCGATGAGCGAGCGCGGCGCCGACTGCTCGCGGACGATCGATTCAGCGGTCTTCGGGTCCGGCTTCACTGCTCCCGCGCAGCCGATGCAGATCAGCAGAAGGAGGGGGGCGAGCCTCATGATTCCAAAGGAAGGAAGACCGCGCTTCGGTAGTACTTGAGCTCTTCGATCGACTCCAAGAGGTCGTCCATGGCGCGGTGGCTGCCCTTCTTGGTCGGGCGGCCGCTGTACTGTTTCGGATACCAGCGTTGTGCGAGCTCTTTGACGGTCGACACGTCGACGTTTCGATAGTGCAACCAGTCTTCGACCTCCGGGAGGTATCGAGCGACGAAACGCCGGTCCTGATGGATCGAGTTGCCGGCGAGTGGAGCCTTCTTCTTGTTGGTGTGCTGCCCGAGGAAGTCGAGGAGCGCGGCAGAAGCCTGCGCCTCGTCGATGGTCGCTTCGCGAACGCGCTGGGTGAGACCCGACTGCCCGTGGTGTCTGGTGTTCCATTCATCCATCGCGGCGAGGACCTCATCGGGCTGGTGCAGCACGAGGTTCGGCCCTTCGGCAACGACTTCGAGCTCGCCGTCGGTCACCAGCACGGCAACCTCCAAAATTTTGTCGGTCTCCGGCTCGAGCCCCGACATCTCCATATCCATCCAAACGATCGCTGACATGTGGCGTAACCCAATACTTAGCACGAGGTCGAGCGCATTGCTTTTCTGGAGTTCTTGGCCATTGAACTCGTACGTAACTCGCGTATAGACTGGCGTCCCATCGTCGACTGCCCTAGGAAACGCCGGTGCAACCAAGCGAGCGCAAACTAAGCCAGCTCCGCCAGCTCGAAGCGGAGAGCATTCAGATCATCCGAGAGGCCGCGGCGGAGTTCGACAACCCCGTCATGATGTACTCGGTCGGGAAAGACTCCTCGGTCATGCTTCGGTTGGCCGAAAAGGCGTTCGCGCCGGGCCCCCTGCCCTTCCCCCTTTTGCACGTCGATACGACCTGGAAGTTCCAGGATATGTACAAGTATCGGGACAAGATCGAGGCCACCGTCAAGGCTGAGCTGATCAAACACACGAACCCCGAAGGCGTCGCGATGGGGATCAACCCCTTCGACTTCGGGAGCAAGAAGTACACCGACGTCATGAAGACCGAGGGCCTGAAGCAGGCGCTCTCGAAGTACGAGTTCGACTGCGCGTTCGGCGGCGCACGGCGCGACGAAGAGAAGTCGCGGGCCAAGGAGCGCATTTTCTCGTTCCGCGACAGCCATCATCAGTGGGACCCGAAGAACCAGCGCCCCGAGCTCTGGAACGTGTACAACGCGAAGATCAAGAAGGGCGAAAACGTCCGCGTGTTCCCTCTCAGCAACTGGACGGAGCTCGATGTCTGGCTCTACGTCTGGCTCGAAGGCATTCCCGTCGTCCCGCTCTACTTTGCGAAAGAGCGGCCAGTGGTCGAGCGCTCGGGGACCTGGATCTTGGTCGATGACGATCGGATGCGCCTCGAAGAAGGCGAAAAGCCGACCATGAAGAAGGTCCGCTTTCGCACACTTGGTTGCTATCCGCTCAGCGGGGCCGTGGAGTCGGAGGCCGATACGGTGCCGAAAGTCATTCAGGAGATGCTCCTGAACCGCTTCTCCGAAAGGCAGGGGCGCCTCATCGACTTCGATGAAGAAGGGTCGATGGAAGTGAAAAAGCGCGAGGGTTACTTCTAGGCCCGGCGCTGGGCTCTTCTAGGGAACGCAATGACGGACGAAAAAGATCTGATTCGCGATGATATCGAGGCATATCTCGCGAAGTACCGAAAGAAAGAGCTGCTCCGCTTCGTGTCGGTCGGCTCGGTCGACGATGGCAAGTCCACGCTGATCGGCCGCATTCTCTACGACACCGGCATGGTGTTCGAAGACCAGATGGCCGCCGTTCGCGCTGCGTCTCAGAGCGAAGAGCCGGACTTGGCGCTTCTCACCGACGGGCTCAAGGCCGAGCGCGAACAGGGCATCACGATCGACGTCGCCTATCGCTATTTCGCGACCGACAAGCGCAAGTTCATCATCGCCGACACGCCCGGCCACATTCAGTACACGCGGAACATGGTCACCGGCGCTTCGACCGCGGACGTCGCGCTGATTCTGATCGACGCGCGCCACGGTGTGCTTCAGCAGTCACGCCGGCACGCGTACATCGCGTCCTTGCTCGGCATCCCGCATTTGGCCGTTTGCGTGAACAAGATGGACCTCAAGGATTACTCCGAAGACGTCTACAACGAGATTTGCGCCGACTTCATGGAGTTCGGTAAGACGCTGCGCTTCAAGGAGATCCAGTTCTTCCCGGTCAGCGCGCTCGTGGGCGACAACGTCGTGAGCGACAGTGAGAAAACGCCCTGGTACGACGGTCCGAACGTCCTCGGCTACCTCGAAACGGTTCCTGTCTTCGCGGACCGCAACTTCGAGGACTTCCGCTACCCGGTGCAGTACGTCATCCGGCCGGACCTCGACTACCGTGGCTTTGCGGCCGAAGTCGCTGCAGGCGTCATCGCCAAGGGCGACGAGGTCGTGGCCCTCCCCTCGGGCAAGACCTCGAAGGTCAAAGCCATCGACACCTATGACGGCGAGATCGACGAAGCCTCCGCTGGCCAATCCGTGACCATTCGGCTCGAGGACGAAATCGACATCAGCCGTGGCGACATGATCGTCAAGCCAGACAACCTCCCGCGGGTCACTCGGCGCTTCGATGCGCACATGGTCTGGATGCACGAGCGTCCCCTCGACACCGAAAAGGCGTATCTGGTCAAGCACACCACTCAGACGGTTCGCGCGCAGATCGACAAGGTCTACCACGAGATCGACATGGACACGCTGGAGCAGAAGAAGAGCGACGGCATCGAGCTCAACGACATTGCCAAGGTTCGACTCAGCTGCCACCGAGCACTCTACGTGGACGACTACGAGCGCAATCGCGAGACCGGTGCGTTCATCGTCATCGACTCGTTGACCAACAACACCGTAGCGGCCGGCATGATCTCGCTCGAAGGCGCGGATCAGAACATCGGCGAAGTCATGAAGGAGCTCCACGCCGAATCGGCGATGGAGCCCAAGACCTTCGTCAGCAACAACGAGCGTATGGAGCGCTTCGGCCAGCGTGGTGCGACGGTATGGCTTCAGGGCCTTCCAGGCTCCGGCCGCTGGACTCTAGCGTACGCGCTCGAGCGAAAGCTCTTCGATGAGGGGCGCACCGCGACAGTCGTCAGCCCCGTCGGCGAGGACCTTCGCTCGATGATCTCGGCCGCCAAGGCAGTCACGGACGCGGGTCTGATCAACATCTGCGCCTTCCCGAGCCCCACCCGAAAAGACCGCGACGAGCTCACCGCTCGAATCGGCGAGGACCGCGTCATCCAGGTCTACGTCAATACAGACGAAGCCCTGTGCCGCGAGCGCCGCCCCGATGTCGACACCTCGAACTTCGAGCCGCCGGAAGACCCGGACATCACCGTCGCCCTCGACCAGATGCGC
>JBLYYU010000405.1:0-5029 GCA_048550275.1 Polyangiales bacterium | reverse complement strand
GTTGGAGGGCCCGACGTCCGCGCCATCGTCGATCCACTGACGGATCGCGTCGACCTCGGCAGCGCAGAGGAAGTCCATGCCTTCGGGGGGGTTGACTGGCATCCGGACCGTCCCGAGCGCCATGTCGACTCCGAGGATCTTGTTCATCAGATACGACGAATCGCTGTTGCCTGCCCCGACTCGAAAGAGCTCGGTGCGCTGGACCGAGTTGATGCCTACGAGTGTCATCCCCGACGCCGCCACGGAGCTCAGGTCGAGCCCCTCCGCTGGGAGGCTGCTGTCGTGGCACGCGCTCGCCGCGCAGTTGCGAGGCTCGAAGATCTCAGACTGAATCGCCGCGAGCGTCGGCGCGATCGGGTCGATGCAGTTGCCATCACAGGCGACCTGACCATCCGAGCATGCGCTGCTGTCGCTTCCGCAGCCGGCCAACGAGAAACCCCCGCACAGAAGCAAGGACAAACCAAGAGAGAAGTTCTTCATTCGGCAGCGTATAGTTCGCGTACGCGCGTCCGTAAAGGCGACCGACGCGGTGTTTAGCGGCGCTTGTCGGAACGGCTCGGCCCGCCTACCATCGCCGCGAATGAAGTCCTTCCCGTCAACCTTTTCCGTCACTCTCCTTGCGGCCAGCATAGCTGGCGCGGGCTGCGACTCCGATGGGGTAACACAGGTGGAAACGGTTCTAGCCGAGTCGCCCAGCGGCGACGTACAAATGACGGTCGTCAGCGACGCTCGAGGGCAACTGAGCTACAGCGTCACCCATCGAGGGGAAGCCGTCATCGAATCGAGCCCGCTCGGGCTGGTGTCGAGCACGCATGACCTGACGACTGGCCTGGTGATGACCAGCGCCCGCGCCCGGGCCATCGACGGCTCCTATACCGTGCCGACCGGCAAGCGCCGCGTCCGCGAAGTCTCCGCGAACGAGGTCACCGTGCCGCTTCGAGCCGCGAGCGGCGCTCGTGCCGAGCTGATCATCCGAGCGCACGAAGATGGCGTGGCGTTTCGGTACCGCTTGCTGGGCGAGGGGACGTCGCAGGTCACGAGCGAGGTGACCGGTTTCGCCATTTCGTCGGGAGCTCGCTCGCTGACGCGGGCGTACGACAGCGGCGACAGCCTCTTCGTCGTCAATGCCGGCTCGTACGAGCGCCCGCCTGAAGTTCTTCCCGTCGGCGAAGCAATCAACGCAACGGGCTTCGCCTACCCCATGCTTTTCGAAACGACCGATGGGCAGCTCCACGTCATGATCTCGGAAGCAGATCTCGGCGGGAGCTACTGCGGTACCCGACTCCACGAGAACCCGGACGGTAACCTCTACTCGATCCGCTTTCCCGACGAGCGGGAAGGGAAAGGCGTCGGGGAAGTTCTGCCGGAGGCGTCGCTGCCTTTCATGACGCCTTGGCGCGTGATCGCGATTGGCGAGCTCTCGACGATCTTCGAATCGACGCTGGTCGACGACTTGAGCGCGCCGTCCGTCGTCGAGGATACGAGCTGGATCGCTCCTGGGCGCGCGGCATGGTCCTGGTTCAGTCAAGAGACAGGAACGCCGGAGCTCCAGTCCGAGTACATCGATTTCGCCGGGGAGTTCGGCTGGGAGTACGTCCTGATCGACGCGAAATGGGACCAGTGGGGCGACGCCGAGAAAGAAGTGCGGGATTTGGTCGCACAGGCTGGCGCCGTCGGGGTGAAGCTCTTGCTTTGGTACAACTCCGGGGGGCCACACACGACCGCGCCGGGCGAGACGCCGCTCCATCGAATGCTCGAACCCGTTCGACGCGAAGAGATGGAGAAGATAGCCGGCTGGGGAGTCGCTGGCATCAAGGTCGATTTCTTCAACAGCGATAAGCAAGATCGCATCGAGCAGTACATCGGCATTCTCGAAGACGCCAAAGACTTCGAGCTCTTGGTCAACTTCCATGGCGCGACCGTCCCGCGTGGCTGGCAGCGCACCTACCCGCACCTGATGACCGTCGAGGCGGTCAACGGTGCCGAGTTCTACAAATTTGCCGGCGTCGGCGGGGCCCCCACTGCTCTGATGAACGTTCAGCACGCGCTCTTGAGAAACGTGGTCGGCTCGATGGACTACACGCCGGTCGTTTTCGAAAGCGCCTTGAGCACGGTAGGTCTTCCCTACGCGCACTCTCTCGCGCTTTCGCTGGTGTTCGAGTCCGGGATCCAACACTTCGCCGATCGGGCAGATTCAAACGAGGAGCTCGGGTACCGCGCCGTGTTCCGCGACCACCCGTACGTCGGTGATTTCCTCTCGGCAGTTCCGGTGGCTTGGGACGACACGCGTCTGGTCTCTGGCGACATCGACGAGCACGTCATCGTGGCTCGCCGTCGGGGTGACGACTGGTACCTGGCCGGCATCCACGCTGCAGAGGAGACGAAGGAGCCCACGATCGATTTGGACTTCTTGGGTGCGGGAACGTACGACGGCCTCTGGATCTCGCAGGGCGTGACCGCTGATTCCTTCGTGCTGAGCGAGGGAACGCATGAGGCGAGCGACGCGCCGACCGTCGTGCTTCCCGCCAGAAGCGGATTCGTGGCCAGGTTCACCGTGCGCTGAGCTACCAACGGAGCATGGGCAAGGGCAGCCAGGGCTGTAATGAGCGGAGAGTCCTCCGTTGAAGCAGAGTGGCCGCGCGCGCGATTTAAGTTTAGACCTATCGACGTGAACGCAGAAGCCACAGTTCAAGGTCACCCCAGCTCCGAGCGAACCAGAGTGATCCCCCGACGGAAAGGGCATTGGTTCTGGGGCTGTTTGATGGAGATGGCCGAGAACCGATCCGGCTTTCTGCTCGACAAGCACGAAGAGCACGGTGATGTGTTCGTTTCCCGCGCGCTCGTTCGGGATCTCATGTTCGTCAGGGACCCGGCACTCGTCTACGGAATCAACGTCACGCACTGGGCTGATTTCTACAAACCCGACTACATCAAGATGATGTGGAAGCCTTTTCTAGGGAACGGCCTCGTTCCGAATGACGGCGAGTCCTGGAAGCGACAACACAAGCTCATCCTTCCGGGCTTCCACAAGAAGCGGGTAGACGCCTACGCGCCGACGATGGTGGCGTTCACCGAGCGGATGCTCGATCGCTGGAAGGAAGGCGAGCGCCGCGACATGCGCCTCGAGCTCAATGCGCTCGCTCTTGAAGTCGTTGCCGACACCTTGTTCGACATTGACATTGGGCAGGGCGATTCCGACGCGATCCGCGACGCGCTGGCTGACATCAGCGCAATTTTGGTCACGGATGCGGACAAGATGGTTCCGCGACCCGACTGGTGGCCCACCGCAGAGAATCGGCGAAAGAAACGCGCCATCGCGAAGATCGAATCGATCATCCGGCGCGTGCACCAGGAGCGGCTCGACACTCAAGAAGATCGGGGCGACCTCTTCTCGCACATGGTGTTCGTCGAGGATGAGCAGGGCCGCATGTCGGACAAGCAGCTTCGCGACGAAGCGATGACGCTGATCTTCGCTGGCCACGAAACGACAGCGCATGCGTTGACGTGGACCTGGTACCTATTGGCGAAGAACCCCGAGAAGGTTGCCAAGATGCGCGAAGAGCTAGGTCGCGTGCTCAACGGCCGACGCCCCGAGGTCGAAGACCTTTCTGATCTACCGTACCTCGAGATGGTGGTGAAGGAATCGCTGCGGCTTCTACCTTCGGTCTGGGCCTACGCGCGACAGGCGCAACGAGACCTCGTCATCGAAGGCTACCAAATCAAGAAGGGCCAGACGATCACCATCAGCCACATCGCGGCGGGTCGAAATCCGAAGTACTTCGATAATCCAATGGAGTTCCGACCCGAGCGTTGGACCCGCGAGGCCGAACGCGCCTTACCGCGTGGTGCGTACACGCCATTCGCCGGTGGGCCGCGCGTCTGCCTCGGCAAGCAGTTCGCGATGATGGAGATGCGCATGATCCTCGCGACGCTCGTCCAGCGGATCGAACCCAACCTTGCCGAGGGTTTCGAGCCGGACTTCGTCACCGAGCTCTCGATGCATCCCGGCGAACGCGGCATGCAGGCCGACGTGCGCTTCTACTAGCGGGCGTCGCCCGGGTTTCGTCAAACGCTGCGCTTGAGGAATCGGAGCCAGAGCACCGACGATACGGCAGCGAAGGACTCATACGCCAAGACGCCCCAGGTGTACGCAGTACCGCTATCGTCGACCAACAAACCGTAGCTCCGGCTCAACGCAAGGCAGCCGCCGACGATGGCTAGGGTCACCAGAAGGTTCGGGAAGAACCGGGAGTCGTACAAGGCCAACACGGCCATCAGGCCCACACCGGTCTGCACGCCGCCGTACATGGCGCGAAGATCGCTGTTGCCACTCGGGGTCACGCCGGTCACGCCAATGACGTCGGCGATCACCGTGATGTCGAACACGCAGAGGAGGCCCCACGGGAGCCAGACCAACGCGGTGAAGACGAGATAAGGCTTGATCAGTTTCATTGGAGTCGGGTTTATTGGTATAGCCCACGATGCGCCCCGTAGATGGGTTTCTCCATCGTAAACATCCGATTACAGAGCGCTTTTCCTATTCTGGCCGGGTGCATCGCGTCATATCTTGAAAAGAAACATGATACAACTCTTGTCTGTTGTGTCATGCTGTGTTACCACAGTCTTGGCAGCGCCGCTGCATCATCATTAGAGGCTCGATTATGGCGACAATCATCATAGACGACTGCATTAACTGCGGGGCATGCGAAGACGAGTGCCCGAACAGCGCGATTTCAATGGGCGACGAAATCTTCGTCATCAACCCGGACCTTTGCACCGAATGTGTCGGTCACCACGACGAGCAGATGTGTGCGGCAGCCTGCCCGCCCGAGGCCTGCGTGCAGGATACCGAACGAGTCGAAACCGAAGAGACGCTCTTCGCGCGAGCTCAGAAGATTCACCCAGAGCGATCCCTTACCCTCTCCACCGATACCTCGCACTTTCGTGCGAAGGCCAGCTGACTCAGAAGGAACGAACTGATGTCCGATTTTGACGTAATCATCGTAGGTGCCGGCCACAACGGCCTCAC
>JBLYYU010000404.1:0-4232 GCA_048550275.1 Polyangiales bacterium | reverse complement strand
TCCGTGGCTGTTCGGATTGACAATATATATGGTGCCATGTAGCTTCATGCCACTGCTGAGGTCGGAATGGCACGTAAGAAGATCTCGACGACGGTCTACATCACGCCCGAACAAAACGAGCGACTCAAGCTGCTGCATGAGCGCACGAAAGTGCCCGTGGCGGTGTACATCCGCGAAGGCATCGATCTCGTTTTGGACCGTCATCAGGATGAGCTTCCCGGCCAGATGACGCTCGACGCCACGCCCGCAAAAAAGGGTTAGCGACGGCGTGTTGCTGTAGGCCTGGTGCGAGGCTAGACAGGTCGCACTTTGGCGCAAGATCTCCAGCACATCCGGAACTTCTGTATCATCGCGCACATCGATCACGGCAAGAGCACCCTTGCCGATCGAATTCTCGATGTGACGGGCGCGATAACCGCCCGTGAGCAGAAGTCGCAGCTCCTCGACCGGATGGAGCTCGAACAGGAACGCGGGATCACGATCAAAGCGCAGGGCGTGCGGCTTCCCTTCACGGCTGCCGATGGCGAAACGTATCAAATGAACCTCATCGATACGCCCGGCCACGTCGATTTCAGCTACGAGGTCTCGCGCTCGCTTGCGGCCTGCGAAGGCGCCCTCCTCGTCGTAGATGCAACCCAGGGCGTGGAGGCGCAGACCCTCGCCAACGTGTACCTCGCCGTCGAGAACGACCTCGAAATCATCCCGGTGTTCAACAAGGTCGACCTGCCGAGCGCCGACGTCGATCGGGTTCGGCGCGAGGTCGAAGACGTTGTCGGGCTCGACTGCTCGGAGGTCCTCGCGTGCAGCGCGAAAACCGGCGAAGGAGTGCCGGAGATCCTCGAAGCCGTCGTCCAACGGATCCCGCATCCCGAAACCGAGGACAAGGGCTTCCTCCGGGCATTGATCTTCGACAGTTGGTACGACAGCTACCGAGGTGCGGTCTGTATGATTCGCGTCAAGGACGGGACCGTCCGAAAGGGTGACAAGATCCGCCTCATGGCCACTGGCGCCGAGTACGAGGTCACCGAGCTGGGCGTGTACACCCCGTTTCAGCAAGAGACCGACCACCTCGGACCGGGCGAAGTCGGCTATTTAGCCGCGAGCGTCAAATCACTTCAAGACGCGAAGGTTGGCGACACCATCACGCTCGCGAACAAGAAGGCCGAAGAGCCGCTCGCGGGCTTCCAAGAAGTGAAACCGATGGTGTTCTGTGGGATCTTCCCGACCGACAGCGACCAGTACACCGAGCTTCGGGACGCCCTCGAAAAGCTCAATCTCAACGACGCCGCCTTCATGTTCGAGCCGGAAACCTCGGACGCGCTCGGTTTCGGCTTCCGTTGCGGCTTCCTCGGCCTGCTCCACATGGAGATCATCCAAGAGCGCCTCGAGCGCGAGTACAACATCGGGCTGATCACCACCGCGCCGAGCGTCGTCTACCGCGTGCACACTGAAGAGGAGACGATCGAGATCGACAACCCCTCACAGATACCGGACGGGCGCATACGCATCGAAGAACCCTACTTCAAGGTGTCGATCCATGTCCCCGCCGAATTCGTCGGCGCGGTCATCAAGCTTTGCCAGGACCGCCGCGGGGAACAGCAGGGCATCCAATACGCCTCCACGGACCGGGTGATCGTCACCTATCTGATGCCGCTCGCCGAGGTGCTCTTCGACTTCTTCGACAAGCTCAAGAGCGCCACCAAGGGCTACGCCTCGATGGACTACGAGATGGCCGGCTACCGGCAGAATCCGCTCGTCCGCCTGGATATGCTGCTCAACACCCAGAAGGTCGACGCCTTGAGCGCCGTCGTCCACAAGGACAAGGCCTTCTACCTCGGCCGGGCCTTGGCCGCGAAGCTCAAGAAGATCGTGCCTCGGCAGCAGTACGAGGTCGCAATCCAAGCCGCCATCGGCTCGAAGATCATCTCCCGCGAAACCGTCCGCGCCCTACGCAAAGACGTGACCGCCAAGTGCTACGGCGGCGACATCTCGCGAAAACGCAAGCTCCTCGAGAAGCAGAAAGAGGGCAAGAAGCGCATGAAAGCCGTGGGTAGCGTCGAGATTCCGCAGGACGCCTTCCACGCGATTCTCAAGGTCGACGAGTAGCGTCCGGCCTAGTTTCCGCGGAGCCCGGTCGTGTTCGCGACCTGGACTTCGAACGCTTCACTGATGTCGATCGACTCGGCGCCCTCAGGCGTCTTGACGAGAATGTGGTCCTCGCTGGATCCAGCCCCGGACGCGTCGGACTCGAGCGCGCGAAGGTCGAGCACGATCTGGCCCTCGGCCTGCCCGGACATCGACTGAACCGAAATCGAGATCCCTTCTTCAGGAAACTCGATGGTCTGCGGCACGGCGAGCTGCTGGATGGTCACGTTCAACATGAGCTCATCGCCGACGCGATCGACCAGCGTGTAGGTGCTCACCTGCTGAATGTCGAAGCCGTACGCTCTGACGGTCTTGCGCGCCTCCCAGCGGGCGCCGAGACCCACCTTTTCTTCGGGGAGTCGAACGCGGGTCAACGTCTCACGGGTGTTCACGATCATGCGCACCAGTCGAACGGGGACGTCCGAACGCTTCGTGTGCCGATTGAGCTCACCGGACAGAACCTTCCCGCGGTCGTCGACCTCGACCCAGCCGCCGAGATCCTGCGCGAGGGCAGCACCGTCACGAAGCTGCTTGCCCAGGTCGTCGTCGAAGTTCGAAGGAACGATGGCCTCGGACTTGACGACGTCGACCTTGTACCTCACCCCGGCCTCGGTCCGCTCCGCAGGTCCGGAGACCATGTCGAGCCGTAGCCCGGGCAGCAAGGTAACCGATGCGGCCTCAGAGCTCTCCGCGGTCGCTAGAGTCGCGACCCGAAACGTGGTCGTCGAGCTCGTCGTGGTACCGGAGGCGATGTCGTAGCGCAGCTCCTGCCGCGGCCGGTCCCCCTTGTCGAGCAAGCGAACGCCGTCGCTGTCGTCGGTGGCGGCGTCCGCCGCAGTGTTGGACTTCTTGCAAGCGGCCAGAGCCAGCAGTGCGCAAACGAGCCCAAGCCCACGATACGTGAATCGAGTGTTCATCATCCCCTACTTGTCCGTGAAGACCGAGTTCCAGTCGTCCTTCATCGACACGACGACCCAGCCCACCTGGGGAGCCGCGTCGAGCGCCCTGTCGAGCTTGCCGACGGCGCTTTCGCGGTCGTAGGCGTATTCACGCTCTTCGTCGTCATGCCGGAGGATCAGCCCTAGCCGCTCTCCCCCGCTCCCCGTGGTGGTCCACTCCAGCATCTCGAAATCGCCGTCGGAGTTCCCGAACGCGAGGATCGGTCGGCGGCCGATGTGCTTGTGAATGCTGACGGGCTTCCCGCCCGCGTCGTCGACGTGATCGATGCTGGGCAGGCGAAGAAGCGACGGTTTTCCTCCCTGGACTTCATAACGGGTCTCAATCGAGGTGCCGATTATGCGTTCGGGCGGAATCGTGTAGGCGTCCGGTGCATACACCCTGAGGAACTCGACGGTGCCACCCGATACAATGAACGTCTCAAACCCGTTGGCTTCGAGGTAGCGCAGGAGCTCGATCTGCGGTTGGTAGAGGAGCTCGGTGTAGGGCTTCTTCAGGTCCGGATGGCGAGCATCACGCAGCCACTCGGTCGCGATCGTATCGAAGAGCGTCGTGCTCATCCCTGTGTGCGAAGCGACGACGATCTCGGCTAGGCCGCGGCTCCCCGACGCGACAAAGGCCTCCCGATCTCCTTCGAGAACAGCTTTGAAGGGCTGCTCGGTCTTCCATTCGGGGTGGACCTTCGCCAGGTCCCGAACCCTGTGCAGCGCAAACGCCACCTCGGTGTAAACCGGCTGCTCGACCCAGAGCGTGCCGTCGTTGTCGAAGGTCGCCACACGTTCCTCGGGCTCAGCGAAGGCGGGGTCATCCGGGTCGCTGACCCTGCGAACGAAGTCGATGATTCTCGCTTTGGTTGCACCCTCGTTCCAGGACGGAAGAGGGTCGACCTGCGCCGCCGATTCCTCGACGTCACCCGGGTCGACTGCAACGGGCGTGGTCGAGCTTGCGCAGCCCCACAAGAACAAGAGCGTGAACAGTAATGGGAGCTGGCGCGCAAAGCGCGAACTGGAACTCATGGCGCGAACTCTAGGAGTGCCCCGCAAGCGCGTCCAGCCAGCCAGACCTTCTTTTTCAGGCGCTCGCGTCGATCGCAGCTAGGAAGGTGTCCGGCTCGGGCCGAACCCGATAAT
>JBLYYU010000403.1:0-7994 GCA_048550275.1 Polyangiales bacterium | reverse complement strand
GCCAGCACGTCGAGCAGGCGTTCGATCTCGTCATCGCGGCCGATGACTTCGTCGATCCGTCCTAACGACGCCATCTCCGTCAAGTTCCGGCCCAGCTGAGCGAGCGTGGGATACTTACCCGCGTCCAAGCTGAAAGGAGAGGAGGACGGAACGATGAGCTCGTCGTCGTCGACCTCCTCCGCGGGCTGCGCGATGGGCGCGCGAATCGGCGCTTCGATCAGAATCTCCTCTTCGGGCGCATCTTCCGTCGCGGGTTCGACGCGCAGCTCGATTAGGGGCGCAGCCTCGGGTTTGCGCCGCGCGGAAGGACGAGAAGGTTTGCGAGGAGTCGGCGCAGAGAACGAAGCCGAAGGCCGGACGTACGTGGAGCTCGGCGGGGTCTGCGCGTCCTCCGGGCGAAGCGCGTCCTGCACCGCTTCTTGGACGCGCCGCGACCCTGCCCCGACCACCTCGAGGCTTCGGTGCGCAGCACTTCGCGTGTCGCGCGCGATCGCCAGGAGCAGATGCGCGGGCAGCACCTGCGTTGCCTCCGTCACTTTGGCGAGCCGGTATGCCTGCTCGACAGCTCGTTCGAGCGCGCTCGTCGGCTCCGAGTCCACGACTCGAATCGCACTGAGCAGGTCGCTTTCTTTGACCCCGAGGCCCGACAGGAGCTTTCCCATCGGCCCCCCGGTCTGCAGCATCACGAGCAGCAGATAGGCCGTTGAAGGGCTCTGCGCGCGCCTCTGTGCCTCGCGCTGCGCGCGGGCGACCAGTCCTTTTACACCCCCACTGACCGTCGTCATCGAGCTCCGTTCCTGCGTCGGAGTTAGCGGTCTGCGCCGCCGCGGACAACTTTTCGGCCTGCTAGCGGAGCCGTGAAGGTAAAAAACCTACATTTCAGCATACTATCACCCTGTCACTGTAAAGTTTCAGTTGTTAAGTTGATGCTGGACCGCAACCCAGGAGCCAGCTGTGAATCCACGTCTCGCACTCTTCGCAATCGCCTTCGCTGCAATCGTTTCTTCGGTGACGCCTTGGCAGGACGCCGACGCGGCCTCAGGGCTGCGCGCGAGGATTCTGCTCACGCAAAAAGGGGTGCCCCGCTCCCTGTCCGAGGCGGGGGTGATTCGCTTTGCACAGGCGAACAAGGCCCTGCGCCTTCGGGAAAACGCCGAGGGTCCGATCGAAGACCGACAGTGGCGAGCGACGCTGGTGGCGAATTTCAATGCGCCTCTCGGCGACTCCGAATTCGAGGTCCTGTTCTACGATATCCAGACCGCGGAGCGGAAGTTCATCGCGCCGGCTATGACGGTCTTCGTAAGCGACAGCAACCAGCGAACGATCGTGCATAAACTCCGGCTCAAACGCCCACAGTTCCAGCCCAATCGACGACTCGAGATGGTGGTCACCGTGCGCCGCCAAGAGGTGGGTCGTTACCGCTTTCAAATTCTCGGCGACAGGGTACAACACAGCGGCGAAGTCACCTTCTCGGATGACGAAGCCCGCTGATCAGTGCCAAGCCTCAATGATGTCACCAAGAGAGCCTCAAAAGGCTCGCTCGATCCCGTGTACGTTCTGGTCGGGAGCGAACGCCTCCTGATCGAGCGGGTTGTCGATGCGGTGCGCAAGGCCGTCGATTCGATGGGAGCGCCGGGGTTCAACATCGAGATCTTCGACGGCAAGGGCCTCGAGGCGGGGCCCGTGATTTCAGCAGCACGGACCTTGCCCATGATGGCCGACACGCGATTGGTCCTGGTCCGGCACGTCGATTCGATGACGCCGACCGAGCAAGCGAATCTCGCCGCGTACTTGGAAAACCCCTGCGACACGAGCTGCCTGCTGCTCACCGCAGACAAGTTAGACCTTCGAAAGAAGCTGGCGAAGGCAGCGAAGAAGGCAGGTTGCCTAGTCGACGCCAAGCCGCTTCGTGGCGCGGCGCTCCGCGATTTCATCCGGGCGGAGGCTACGGCGAGAGAGCACGCGATCGCCCCGCAAGCGATCGAAGCGCTGCTCGATGCCGTCGGCGACGACCTCGCGGCGATCGACGACGCGATGGAACGCCTTTCGCTCTTCGTCGGCGCGGGTCAGCGCATCGACGCCGACGCCGTCATGACCTGCGTCACTCGCATACGCGTCGAGTCGATCTGGAGCCTCGTCGATGCGATCGGCCTCAAGGACCGCCGCAAGGGGATCGCGGCGGCGCAGTCGCTGCTCGATGATCGGGAGCCACCCCTTCGCTTATTGGCGATGGTGGCGCGCCAGCTTCGCATCGTCGCCCGGATGCGCGAAGCCCTCTCCGAAGGCCTCCGCCCGGATGAGGCGGCCAAACGCGCCGGCGCCCCGCCCTTCAAGGCCCGGGACCTCACCGAGTCCGCCCGGCAGTTCACTGCCGACAGCCTCGGCCGGGCGTTCACTCTAATCGCCGAGACCGATCGCGCGCTCAAGAGCAGCAAGCGCCCGCCGGACGCAATCCTGCAGGGCGCCGTCCTCGAGCTCTGCGCCGACTCTCCGTGACGGAATCGGCAGCGAAACCGGGGCTCAGCTCTCGAGCGAGTTGACCTGGTGGGTCAGCCGCGAGATGTACCGGGAGCCGGTCTTACGGTGGTAGAGGCCCTTCGACACCGCCCCGTCGATCTGGCTCGCGGCCTCGACGAGCGCCTTTTTCGCCGCTCCGGCATCGCCAGCCTCGATTGCGGCGCGGACGCGCTTCACACAGGTCCGCACCGTGGTGCGGATGTGACGGTTGCGCGCGGTGCGCTTGATCGTCTGACGGACTCGTTTTTTTGCTGAGGCGTGGTTGGCCACTCTGATATCCTCCCCGATAGGGACGCGGGTGTTAGCCCTGCCTGGCAGGGCTGTCAAGCCGGTCGCAACTACCTTGCAGGCCCCGCTCCTTCCAGGCATACAGGCCCGTGTCCCGACGCCAGCAAACCTTGGATTGGCTAGCGAAACTCGTCACCGAGCGGGGAAAGCGCGTAGTCTGGGTTTCCGTTCTCGTCACCCTCGCCTTCGCGACTCAGATCCCGAAGCTGACCGCGGATCCGGCCCCCGAAAGCCTCCTGTCTTCCTTCGAAGGCGAGGAATACGCGCTCATCCAGCAGCGATTCCAGGAGTGGTTCGGAAAGCGGCGCGAAGCCGTGCTCATCCTGGTCGAGGACGAAGACGTCCTGTCGCGGGACGCCCTCCAGCAGATCCACGACATCTCGCTCTATTTTGCGGACAAGCCCTGGGTCGAGAAGGTCGCCGGCATCACGACCCTCAACATCCCGCGGCGGGTCAAAGGGGCGAGCGACGACGATCTGGGCGATCTCGACGACCTCGATGACCTGGACGGCCTGGAAGAAGTGGGCGGCCCCGATGACGGCGGCGGGCTCGACTCCCTCGACGACTTGGACGACCTCGACTCCCTCGACGACACCGACGAGGACGCCGACGCGCAAGGAAACCTCGAGGACGCATCGTTCAACGCTCTCCTCGACATCATCGAGAGCGATCCCGAACGGTTCCCAGGCGGCATCGCGGAAATCGGACCAGCCCTTTCCGCGGAGCTGAAGACCGACCCAATCGTCGAGGGCGCCGAGGTCACCGAAGAAGAAGCCGCCGAGCTAGCCAAGGCCATCCAAGCCAACCCCCTCTTGATCGGCCGCTTGATCGACGAAGACCACACGGTCGCCGGTGTCGCTCTCCAACTTCCCGAGCTCGGTCCGAAAGAGATGCGCCGTGCCATGGACGATCTTCGCGAATCGCTCGAGCGACCGGAGTTCCAAGGCCGCAAGGTGCATGTCGGCGGCCTGCCGTACCTACGCAGCGTAATCGTCAGCAAGATGCGTGCGGACAACCTGCGCCTGATTCCGCTGACCGTTCTCGTCTGCCTGCTGCTCCTGACCTTGTCGTTTCGCTGGATGCCGGGCGTCCTGCTGCCCCTCGGAGCCGTCGCGATCACCGCCGTGGTCACGGTCGGCGGAATGGGGCTCTTCGGCGAGCCGATGAACATCCTCAACAACGTGATCGTTCCGCTTCTGATCATCATCGGGATCAGCGATGCAACGCATCTAATTCAGCGCTATCGCGACGAAGTCCACAAAGACGACGACGTCGATCGACGCGCAGCCGGGCGCCGTACGGTCCGCGCGATCGCGGTTGCCTGCATGCTGACATCCGCCACCACCGCGGCCGGCCTCGGTTCGCTCGTGGTGTCCAAAACCGTGATGCTCCGGCACTTCGGGATCACGTCGGGCCTCGGCGTCATGGTCTCGTACATCGTCATCATCACCTTCGTGCCCGCGGTTCTCGCCTGGGTCACGCCACCGAAGCGCGAGGAGGTCCGGCGAGAACGTACCAGCATGTTCACCAACGTGACGAGCAGCCTGGTCGCCAAGCTTCTGCGCTGGCGATGGCTGGTCCTCGGAGTGACCGCGCTCTTCACGGCCGGAGCCGCCTACGTAGCAAGTCAGATCACGGTCGACCACGCCCTGCTCGACCAGTTCGACGAGTCCGACCCCGTCTACACGACCACCCTTCTCATCGAAGAGAAGCTCGCTGGCGTCCGCCCCCTCGAGGTCGTGCTCGTCAGCACGGACGAAGACCACTTCATGGATCCACAGATGATCCAGAAGATTCAGCGCATTCGGAATTGGGCCGCACTTCGGCCGGAAGTGATCCGCAGCCTGAGCTACGGCGACATGCTTCGCGAATCGTACGCGTTGCTCGCCGACGACCCGTCCGTGCGTTCCGAGTTCTTCAAGAGCAGCAAGCAGGTGAAGGGCCTGGTCACGATGATGAGCCAGCGCGAGCCGAGCCCGCTGAGCGCATGGCTCACCCAAGACGGCAAGCGCGCGCGCATCCAGTTCAAGCTTCGGGACGTGGGAGCCCAGGCGACCATGCGCTTCCTCGACATCCTCGAGAATGTCATCGACGGCAATTTGCGCGGAGAGGATACCGTCACCGTCTCGTTCACGGGCGAGGCGTACACCGGCTCGCGCGGTCAAGCCGCGGTTGTGAACGACCTGCTCGGAAGTCTGTTCGTCGCGGTCGTCATCATCTTCCTGTTGCTGGCGTTCTTCTTCCGCAGCATTCGGCTAGGCCTGCTCAGCATTCCGCCGAACCTGATCCCCTTGGTCGCGACGATGGCCTACATGGTTTGGCGCGAAATCCCGCTCAACGTTTCGACGGTCATCATCTTCTCGATCAGCCTCGGCCTAGCGGTCAACGGCACGATTCACGTGCTCGCCAGGTTCCGCGAGGAAATGCATCGGGGCATCGGCCGGGAGGCCGCTCTGGTCAACGCCGCACGAGGTACCGGCCGAGCGGTCGTCATCTCCTGCGTCACGTTGATGGCCGGCTTCTCGGTTCTGCTCCTGAGCTCGTTCGTTCCCGTTCGCAACTTCGGCGAGCTGATCGCCGTCACGATTGGCGGCTGCCTGGTGGCTACCCTGATCGTGCTTCCCCCGCTCCTGCGTGTCGCAGGCGGGAGCGGCGGCGTGCGGGAGCTCGAAGACTAGCCGACCATTCGCTCGATGACCGCGGAGGCGAACTCCTCGGTGTCGAGCGTGCCGCCTAGATCTCGGGTCTTCTGTCCGTCCGAGAGCGCCTGATTGTACGCTTCACGAATGCGAACCGCGGCCGCGCGGCAAGAGGCGTCACCGCGTGTATCCGCGATGTGATTGAGCATCATGACGGCGGACATGATCAAGGCTAAGGGATTCGCGACGCCTTTGCCGGCGATGTCCGGCGCCGAGCCGTGAACCGCTTCGAACACCGCGTACTGATCACCGATGTTCGCACCAGGGATCACGCCGAGGCCGCCGACAAAGCCGGCACACAGGTCACTGAGGACGTCTCCGTAGAGATTCTCGAGTAGGAGCACGTCGAACTGCGTCGGGTCTTGAACCAGCTTCATGCAGCCCGCGTCGATGATGACCTCCTGGTACTCGATGTCCGAGAAGCCCTCCTCTTCGCGGATCGCTCGAGCGCAACGAATGTACATGCCATCCGTCAGCTTCATGATGTTGGCCTTGTGCATGACGGTGACCTTCTTGCGGCCCCGGTCACGCGCGTATTGGAAGGCCCAGTGAGCGATTCGGCGACACGCATGTTCGGTGGCGACCTTGAGACTCGTCACCACGCCCTTGGTCACCTCGTTCTCGATTCCGCTGTAAAGGCCCTCGGTGTTCTCACGGATGACGACCAGATCAACACCGTCAAAGCGTGTGGAGATGCCGGGCAGATTCCGAACCGGTCGCACCGCCGCGTAGAGATCGAGTCGCTTTCGAAGCTGCACGTTGACCGAAGTGAACCCTTCGCCAACCGGGGTCGTGCACGGCCCCTTGAGCGCGATCCCGCGCTCGCGAATCGCATCGAGGGTCTGCTCGGGAAGCACCTCGCCAAGCGACTCGAGGGCTGCGATGCCCGCGTGGTGCTCGACCCATTCGAGAGGGGCACCGGCCGCAGCCAGGACCCGGGTGGTTGCTGCCGCGACTTCCGGGCCGATTCCGTCACCCGGGATGAGAACGATTTGGTGCGTTGTCATGTGCTACTCCCGGCCCAAGAGTAGCGCTTGCCAAGCCAACGCCAATGCGCTTCAAGAGGAAACATGCCCGAATCTGACTTGGTAGTACGAGCGATGACCGACGATGGCGCTTTTCGCGTCGTCGCCGCTCGAACCACGGACACGGCCCGAGCCGTCGTCGAGGCCCAAAAGCTCGGCGGCCCTGTTGCGAACGACATGGCCGATTTGCTGACGACTGCGGTGCTTTACCGGGAAACCATGGCGCCGACGCTTCGGGTCCAATGCATCGCTCGCTTCGAGGAAAACGCGGGTCAGCTCATAGCGGACAGCCACCCGGAGGGCTGGTCCCGGGGTTTGCTGCAGCGCCGCGCAGGGGAAGCCCCTCCCGACCTGCGTAAGACCCGGGCCACCCTGGAAATGATGCGAACGCTCCCGAACTCCGATCTTCACCGCGGCGTGGTCGAGGTCCCCGAAAGCGGGAATCTTTCGGAGGCGTTCATGCGTTACATGCAGCTATCGGAACAGATCGTGTCGATGATTTCGCTCGGTTCGGCCATCGAGGCGCAAGCCCCGACCGCGGGCGGCTTCGTCGTCCAGCTCCTCCCGGAAGCCGCCGAAGCCGAAGCCGCCATGGCCACCATGACCCAGCGGCTCGAGAGCTTCGTCGAAATCCGGGAGCGGCTTCAGGGGTACGACGCCTCGCCGTCCCGCCTGATCGAGGAGATCTTCGAAGGCATGCCCTTCACCTGGTTGCAGCAGAGCGATATCGGGTTCGGCTGCCAGTGCAGCGAGCTTCGTGTGATGACCACCCTGAGCGTCCTCGACCGCAACGACATCCAGGAGCTCGTCGAGGAAGGCGAGCCTTTGAGCATCGGCTGCGACTACTGCGGCGCCTCGTACACCGTCGAAATCGCCCAACTCCAGGGCCTTCTGAGCGCGAGCTAGTCGCTCCGGCTTTTTTGCCGGGATCGACGCCTCGGGCGCATCCTTCCGCCGATGTCCGAAAAGCCAGCTAGGACCTCCGGCGGTGAGATCGTTCGGCGCGCGGGAGTCGTGGCGGCGGGCACCCTTTCGTCCCGGATCTTGGGAGCCGTTCGCGATGCGGTGGTCGCCGCGGTTTTCGCGCTGGCGTCGACGGACGCGTTTTGGCTCGCGTTCACGATACCGAACGCACTTCGGGTTCTGTTGGGCGAGGGAGCGGTCTCCGCTGCCTTCGTTCCGGTTTTCACCGAGGTTCGTGAGCGCGAGAGTCTGGCTCGCGCCAAGGAGTTCTACCGAAACCTGATCGGCGCGATGGCCGTAGTCCTATTGCTCGTCACGCTCGTCGGGGTGCTTGGCGCGCCGTGGATCGTCAAAGCCTACGCCTGGGGCTTCCAGCGGGACGAAGCGCTTTTTGAGACCACGATCGCGCTGACGCGGATGCTCTTCCCGTACATCTTTCTGATGGGGCTCTCGGCGCTGATGATGGGTGCGCTCCACGCGAGCAAGCGATTCGCCGCGCCTG
>JBLYYU010000402.1:0-6737 GCA_048550275.1 Polyangiales bacterium | reverse complement strand
GTAGTCGGCCGGGTCGAGCACGACGCTCGAGGGTGCGTCCCCCGCGCCGTACAGCAATGTGAGATCAAACCTCGCGAACGATGGGTCGCTCGACTTGAACCCGACGAACATCGACGTCCACTCGGAAAGATCCGTGGGATTGTCCCAAAAGATGCCGCCACCCCAAAACGGCTGGTCATTGAGCCTGAACAGGAGGGATTCCAGCCCTTCCATCCGGTCGCTCGATGGGTCGTTGGAGTACGTCAGCGTGGCAACTACATTGTTATCGTCCGCCGCGAAGATGAAGTAGTTCGTGTCGATCTGGTTGAGTGGAATCTCCTCGGACCAACCACCCTCGTAGAAATAGCCGACGGACAGCCGCTCGTCGCCCGGTTGAAAGGGGTCAGGCGGCACGGGGGGAAAGGGGTCGATCGGGTCTCGAAGACCCTCGAGACCTGAATAGTCGGGCGTTCCCATATCGGGGGTGCAGCTGCTCAACAAGCCCGCGGCCAGCGCCAAACTCACCCAAGCAC
Organism: Polyangiales bacterium; assembly: GCA_048550275.1. GTDB lineage: Bacteria > Myxococcota_A > Polyangia > Polyangiales > Houyiibacteriaceae > SG8-38. The sequence goes on along the minus strand of JBLYYU010000402.1, from coordinate 6,225 downwards.
CGTATCTGTGCCTCAGAAACATAGGGCCTCTCGAGCGAGGCTGTCGAAACCCGTGCTCCGGACGGCCTCGGGCTCCCCCCGCGAGTTCGTGATCAAGACCCAGTCACCCTGGGGCACACCCCTGAGCTCCAGGATGCCGTTATACGCGAGCGTGGAGAGCCGGAACCCAAACGTCCCCGTCGGATCGAAGAGCAATTGGTCTGGAAAGCAATCGAGGATGGCTTGAAACGCATCGATGGCCATCAACCGGACCGTCTCGCGTTCTTCTGGGGTGGCGACCTCGTTGGCGAGGTAGATGTCGCGAAGCTTGGTGGCCACACCGTATTGGTTCTCCCCGATCGCGATGGTCGCGAGCAGAGACGCCCAGGCGTAGAACGCTCCGGCATTGCCCCCGTTGACGAGGATGTCGAACTTCAGGTCGTCGGAGATGACGATGTCGCGAAACGGGTTGCGTGGGTTGTCGAGCGTCACTTTGGAGGGATGAATTCCCTCGGTCGGGTCGAAGAGCTCGAACTCAAGGCGTGTGATGTTCTCGCCGAAGCGGTACTCCGGGGCCTCGCCGCACGAAGCGATGAGCACCACCAGAATTAGCGCGACATGTTTAATAAGAGAGTTGCACATAAGTTTTGATCTCCCACTCTCGGCCCTTGCGGCCGGAGTCCAGTGGATCGAAGCGATATCGATTCGAGAATCGATCTAGATTGCGGAACTGCCCGCGCACCCCGAATCTGGTCGCGGCCGGGGCGTAGAGCTTGGGTGGCGTGTACGAGTACGACAAGTCGAGCATCGCCTGAAGAGGAAACGTCAGATTGAAGTCCTTGTGGTAGTCGTAGGGCCCCCAGTCGTCGATCTTCAGGTGGTAGTTGATGTTGAAGCTCGCATACGTGTACCAACCGTGAATGCCGTATCGTGTGATCGTTCGCGAGTCGTTTCCGTTCGCCTGCCCTTGCCCGGCATAGATCGTGTTAACGAGACGCATGTTGTATCGGAAGTTGGTGATGGTCCGTAAGCTCACGTCCCAGAGGTTCCTTGCAGGCGCGCCGGTCGGGAACGCAAAGAGGATGAGATCCTGGTTGATCGCGACGGCGGAGTCCTGACTCGTGGGAAGGATCTTGTAGACGAAGTCGAGCGCAACCGTGGTCAGTGCGTCTTCGCGTGCGGCGTTGTCCCAGGCCCACATGGGCGTCGCCGGAGTGGGGTCCCAACCCAGTAGGAACTCGAAGCCGTAGGTCTCTCGATTCGAGCGAACCCAGAACGGATCATCGAGCTGGTTTCGGCCGTTGACGCCCTCGTAATAGATGCCGGTTTCCGCGTCGAAGTAGTCCGCGATGAACGGCAACGGCCCTTCGAGGGGCCGCTGCACCAAGAAGTTAGGCCCCAGCATGACCTTGCCCGCGTAGTACCCCACGCCACTCGATACCGCCCAGTGGTTGCCCTGCCCGCTTTCCTTGAGCGACCAGCCCGTGATCGTCATCGTCTGATCCGCGCCGCCGTCTGAGACGAGACCGCGGTAGCCACCCTGGAGGTACCAGAACACAGGGGCGGAGCTGAGTGTCAGCTTCGCCTTCGCGCCGAGCGTGTCGGCGAAATCCACTTTGCCGTCGGCGATGTAGTAGCCGGAATCCAAATAGCTGGGCCCGTTCGCTTGGCGCGAGACTTCGTAGCTGTCGCCGATGAAGTTCGACCGGGCCGTGATGCCTCCGAGCTCGAACGTGACTTTGCGGCCCGTGTAGCCGAAGTAGAGCGTGCTCTTTCGAGACTTCGGTTGGGGAATCACCGAGCTCGCGATCTCCGCTTGCTGCTGAGCAATGTCCTCCTGGTGAAGCACCGCGAACTTGAAGTCGCCAAACACTCGATAGTACTTCGCCATGAGGCTCGGATTGGCGCCCCACCAGAGCTGCGGACCAAACGCGATCTTGAGGCCTTTGATCTTGTCCTTGCCCGAGAACACGAACCCGGTGGGTGCGTTCGCGTTGTACGTGTCGATATCGAACTGCTGATGGACCTCGGGGTAGAGACCAAAGAAGTCGCCTTCGTACCCCCAGTGGTAGTGCCCTTCGCCGCGAAAGAAGCTCTCGAGCAGGAAGTACTTGTTGTCCCAGTCGAACGAGGCTTGGTAGACCTGGAAACGATTGGACCCCGTGAGAGCAAAGACCTCGCCATCAGGGTCTCGAAGCACTAATGGAAGGCCCCGGTTTTCGTAGAAGATCTCGTTGATGGGGTTCGTGGCGACGTTGCCGAGCCCGTTCACCACGATGTCGGCCCGCACGCCGGTCACCGGCTTGACCTCGAAGCCGAAATAGAATGATTCGGTGTGGTCGAATCTGTTCTTCTCACGATTGCCGTCAGTGAGTTGGCGCCCGCCCGTGCTGAAGGTATCGAAATCCAGTCGCAGAATCGGGCGGAACCTCTCGAGCTGGGAAAGCTTCGTCTGGGTGTCGGCGGACATCCTCGGGCCGAGCCTCCCGAAATGCTCGCGGATCGCCTGGATATCCGTGCCCGGCGCGTAGGGGTCGAGCGTGAACGCGTCCTTCAAGACGTAGTACGAGGCACGGGGATACACGTTGTACAGGCCGCGCGCGTTCGAGCGCCCTTTGGAGGCGATCCCAAACCACTCCTCGTTCATGTTGTTCTGGCCTTCGACGTAGTCGTGTGGGTACGCGGAGTTGCCCCACGAAGCCGTGGTGTCGTGCTTGTCGAGATTGACGTCCTGCTTGTACTTCCACCACCCATCGCTCCACTGGAAGATCATGCCGCCGATGGCGTTCTGCACCCTGCCCTTGCCGTAGCTCTGCTCGTAGATCTCTTGCCAGAGGCCCTGGTTGTAGACGGCCTGCGCGATCTGATCCTCCATGCCGCGCTTTGCGTCGAAGGCGTCGGCGCCAAACTCGGTGTACATGAACGGCTTGCCGAGCTCCTTGGCGGTGCGTTCGAAGATGTCGCCCGACGACACACCGCGGTAGACGTTGCTTCCGAGGATGTCGATATTGGGGCACTCCGCTTTGATGACCTCGATGAAGCCGAGATCACCATTTGCAATGGCGACCGGATGGTTCTGGTCGACTGAGTGGATGGCGTCCGTGAGCTCTCCGTAAAGCGAATACAAGAACACGGCACGCGCGTCGCCTTGCTTTGCCTCCGGCAAGTCCTCGATCTCGGAGGACTTCCAGTAGAGCCCGTAGTTGTTCTCGTTGCCGAGGAGCCACATCAGAACGCCCGGGGTGCCTTTGTACTTTTGGACCAGCTCGGTGAGTTGCTCTTTCATCAAGGCACGAAAGCGCTCGTCGGAATAGTCGACCGGGCTCACCCACACGCCGTCGATCGACATGCCGTAGCGGCCGACCGAATGGTTGAGGGCCGTGTAGATGCCGTACTTCTCGTAGATGTACTCGATCCAGCGAGGCGGGGGGCCGCCGTCCATCCCGCCGGCGTATTGCCGGATGACGTTCACGCCCATCTCCTTGAGTAACGTCATCTCGTCTTCCAAGGCCTCGATGATGAACTCATCGGGTTTGCCCCAGAAGTCGTAGGTGTAGTTCTCGCCGATCGGCATGTACCCCCAGTTCATCCCGAACACCATGGTGGGCTTGCTGTCGACGAGCAGGGCGTATCCGTTTTCGTCTTTGAAGACTTTGACTACGTTGGGACCTTCCTTCTTGGAGGCCGCTGCCTCACCGGATCTGGGCGGGCGATCCGCGGGTCGTTCGGTCGCGACTGCGGGTTCGTCGGCCGGGGGCTGAACGGCGGGCGGGGGTGCTGCTGGGTCATCCGGCGCTGTGACGTCACCCGGACGTTCGAAAGGGCTCTCGGGCGCACCCGGCGGTGGCGGCGCGCCAGGCGCGGGGGGGCCACCGGACGGCGCGGGCACCCGGGGCGTTTCGCCAAACTGTTGAGCGGTCGCAGCGGTCGACCAAAACAGCACCAGCAGCGCAACCGTGATTCTCATGCCGCCCGCTCCCCAGCAAGACTGTTGTACTGGATGATGCGGCGGTACATGTGGCCGGAGGCTTTGATGATTCGTTCCTGGGTGTCGAAGTCGACCCAGACGATACCAAAACGTTTCGCGAAACCGAACGCCCATTCGAAGTTATCGAGGAGCGACCAGAGGAAATACCCGTGCAGCGGCACGCCCGCGTCGATCGCGCCGAGGCACGCGCGCACGTGGTTCTTCACGTATTCGCAGCGCTTCGCATCGTGCACGGCTCCGTCCTCCGCGGGCCCCGTCGCGTAGGCGGCGCCGTTTTCGGTCACGAAGAAGGAACCTGGGGCATAGTCTTCGTTCAAGCGCACGAGGATCTCGGTGAGCCCCTCGGGATAGACCTCCCAGCCCATGTCGGTCAGCTCGGCGGGGTCAGGAATCGGAACGGTCCTCGGCTCGTTGTCCGCCTCCGGAATCGAGGCGTTGCGCACGACGGCCCGGCTGTAGTAGTTGACGCCCAAGAAATCGATGGGGGTATGGATCGCGTCGAGGTCGCCGGGCCGAACGAAGCACATGCCGTCAGGCAGCCGGCCTTCGCACTCGTGGAATTCGATCACGTCACTCGGGTAGGCGCCCAAGTAAATCGGATCGAGGAACCAACGGTTCAGCTCCCCGTCAAACTGCTGTGCCGAGCGCCGATCGGCCTCGCTCGGCGACGCGGGCTCGACGCCCGATGTGTTGAGCGTGATTCCGACTCGGGACCCGGGCGCGTTGCGTCGTATCACCGGCACGGCGCGTCCGTGGCTTAGCAGCAAATGGTGCGATGCGAGTAAGGCATCCGTCCAGCTCTTCTTCCCAGGCGCATGGTCCGCTTGTGCATAACCGAGCACGCTTGCGCACCAGGGCTCGTTGTGCGTGATCCAGTTCCCCACGCGATCGCCGAGACGCTCAGTCGCGGCGTCGGCAAACTCTACGAACGCATCGACGGTTGAACGGTTGGTCCAGCCGCCCTCATCTTCGAGCGCTTGAGGAAGGTCCCAGTGGTACAGAGTCACCCATGGCGTGATGCCCGCCGCCAACAAGCCATCCACTAGCCGGTCATAGAAATCGAGTCCTGCAGGGTTCACGGCCCCTCGCCCGGTAGGAAGGATCCGCGGCCACGCGATGCTGAATCGGTACGCGCCAACCCCGAGAGACGACATCAGCCCGATGTCCTCGGCGTAGCGATGGTAGTGGTCACACGCCACCTGGGCGTTGCTGCCATCTTCGATGAACCCAGGTTGCTCCGCGTAGGTGTCCCAGATCGATAACCCCCGGCCATCGATATCGTGGGCTCCCTCGATTTGGAAGGCCGAAGTTGCGACGCCCCAGGTGAAGCCGTTGGGAAAAGTCTCATCCACCGTGTTGGATCTCCAGCGCGATCATCCGTCTAGGCGACGGACCAGTAGTTTGTTCGACTAACGAACCAAGTATCAATCCGAGCAAATCATGTCAAGACATACCCGCGAGGAGAGCGTTGCAGTTCGGGCGACCCGCAGGCGCGCCTAGGGCTGGACTTCGAACGCACCCACGTCGCAGGTCGAGCTCAGACCCGCCGGACGTGCTTGTCCGCGTTGGTCTGCGGTCAACGGTTCCCCGTCGCCGTCGACGCAATCGGCTTGCGGAACTCGGTCGACGGCGACGCTGTTCTCTAGCAGAGCATGGGTCTCGGTGGGTCCGTCGTTGTCCTGTAGCGGACCAAGGTTCAGCTCATCTTCGGCAGGCAGATCGCTGGCCTCGTCGAAACCGCAACTGTCGCCGGGGCTTTCAATGTTGTAGCCACCAGAGTCCAGCGCTGAACCCGCACAGTCACCCTCCACCGCCGTGTTCACGATCGAGCGAAGGTCATCACCGGGCGTCCCCGGGTCGTAGATAGCGCTTGCCACCGGCGCGTCGTTGCGAGCGATCGTGCAGCTGGTGAGCAACAAGGCACCGCCCGTGTAAACGCCCCCCCCCTCGCGCCCCGCAGCGTTGGTCGAGACCGTCACGTTCAGGAGTTCGGCCGCCGCGCCCGCGGGATTGAAGAGGCCGCCGCCCGCGGCAGCTGCGCTGTTGCCCGACAGCGTGCTGTTGATCACCTCGAGCGTACCAGGTTGTTGGTTGGCGATCCCACCGCCACTCTGGCCAGCCACGTTGTCGGCCACGGTGCTGTCGATCAGCGTCAGCGTCTCGAAGTTCAAGAGGCCGCCGCCGTCGAAGCCCGCGGCGTTTCCGGAGACGGTGCTGTTGGTCAGTGCCGGCGCCCCGCCACGCGTATAGATCCCGGC
>JBLYYU010000401.1:0-26671 GCA_048550275.1 Polyangiales bacterium | reverse complement strand
TTGACGGTTGCTGTATCGCGTTCGGCATTCGAAACGTCCCTGACCGAAGCGCCGCGCTCGCTGAAATGGCCCGGGTGACCAAACCCGGAGGGCGCGTTGCCGTCCTGGAGCTTGGTGAGCCGAGCGTAGGCTGGCTGAGCCCCATCGCGCGTTTCCACGTCCGCAAAGTCATTCCCCGGATTGGCGGGATGCTCTCGGGGTCGCGTGAATACAAGTACCTCCAGCAATCGATCGCCGCGTTCCCAGCGGCGGACGAGTTCGCCAAGCAAATGCAAGCATCGGGGCTCAGCGTGCTCGAAGTGAAGCCACTGACCTTCGGTGCGTGCTCGCTGTTCGTTGCTGAGCCGAAGGAGACGGCATCATGAGGTCGCAAAGCGCAGCCTTTGCCTTCGATGGTGCGCCGACCAGGGAAGTCTCGCGCGCATTTCTGGAGCAGGCTCTTCGGGCACGCGGTGCCCGGGCGAGCCAGCTGATCGTGACCGTTCCGGCGCCGGTTGCGCCGCCGGACGCGTTGCTCCGCGCGTTTCCGAAAGAGGCGAGCATCCTTTGGGATCCGCCAGAGAGCACCGCTTGCTCGGGCCTGGGCGTCACGAAGACTTTGGCGCCTAACGCTCCGACCGTCGGTGACTTCTTCGACGGCATCGAACACATCGCGCACGAAGCAAGTCCTGCCCCGCGCGTATTTGGAGGCGCCTCGTTCGCGCCGGGCGCCGGCACTCAGGTGCCGTGGGACAGCTTTGGGGACGGCTTCCTTCTTCTTCCGACCTGGACGTATCAGGTTCGCGAGCGAGCCTGGCTCTCGCTTGCCGTTCGCGACGCCGATGACGCGGAGCGATCTCTCGATGTCTTCGACACGATCTGGGACGGCCTCGAACGACCGATCGGCGTGATCCCCAGCCCGGTCCTAGCGCGCCGTAGCGAAGGATCCGACCGTGAGTCCTGGGCCCGGCAAGTGAACGAAATCCGCACCGAGATCCGAAAAGGCGCGGTCGACAAGATCGTCGCAGCGCGGCACTGCGTCGTCGAGCTCGAGACCGGAGCCGGTTCGCTCGACGTGCTCAAGCGCCTCGAAGAGCGGTTTCCCGGCTGCACGCGCTTCGCGCTATGGCGCGGCGACGATGCCTTCGTCGGCGCAACTCCGGAGCTTCTGATTTCACGGCGTGGACGGGCAGTGCTCAGCGAGGCGTTGGCGGGTTCGACGGCACATGGCGATGCTGCCCGAATGATGGAGAGCTCGAAAGAGCGCGAAGAACACCGGCTCGTCGTCCAAGCGATCATCGAGGCGCTCGAGCCCTTCTGTGATTCGCTTCGCTCCGCGCCCGAGCCACGCGTGCGCGAGCTGCCGAACCTCTTGCACATGCAGACCCCGATCGAGGGGCGCTTGCGGGCGCCGACGCATATTCTCGCTCTCGTTCAAGCCCTGCATCCGACGCCGGCTGTCGGCGGCGTCCCGACTCGTGAAGCGGTTCAGTGGATCGCCGGGCATGAGGCGCTGCCCCGAGGTTGGTACAGCGCCCCAGTCGGTTGGACCGATGCTACGGGTGATGGCGAGTTCGTCGTCGCGCTTCGATCAGGGCTGCTTCGTGACGGAAAGGCTTGGGTCTACGCAGGCGCCGGGATCATGGCCGACTCCGATCCCGACGCCGAGTACGCCGAAACCGAGCTCAAGATGCATGCGCTTCTAGGAGCGCTCCATGGGGACTGCCGCTGAGTTACAGAGCGCGTGGGCGAAGCTCGTCATCGACAGCTTCGTTCAGGCCGGCGTCGTGGACGTGGTCATCAGTCCCGGTTCACGCTCCACGCCGTACGTCATCGCTGCGCTCGAAAACGAGGAGCTTCGCTGCACCAGCGCGATCGACGAGCGCTCGGGCGCGTACTACGCGCTAGGGCAAGCGCGGACCACCCTCCGTCCCTCGCTTCTTCTCTGTACCTCGGGAAGCGCGCCCGCGAACTACTTCCCCGCCATCATCGAAGCGAGCGAAGCTGGACTGCCCCTGATCGTCCTGTCTGCCGATAGACCACCGGAGCTCCACGGTTGCGGGGCGAACCAAACGACCGATCAGAATGCGCTCTACGGCAACAAGGTCCGCTTCTTTGCCAACTTGGGTGAGCCGCGGGACGACACGGCCAGCCTGAGGGCGGCGCGCCGAATCGTCGCGCAGGCCGTGTCCGAATCGCTAGGCGTCCGGCCCGGGCCGGTTCACATCAATGCTCAGGCTCGGAAGCCGCTCGAGCCCGCGCAACCGAGCGTGGAGCTGCGCTCGCGGCTCGAGGCGGTCCTCGACGAGCCGCTCACAGTGCTTCACCGCGCCAGGCCGCTCGAACCCACGCTCGTCGAACACGTGCCGGCCTTGGTCGTGGACACCGTAGCCGAAGCGCTCGATCGGGCGGCGCGACCGGTCATCCTTTGCGGCCCTGGTGACGTCCGAAGCGCAATGTTCGTCGATGCCTTGGACGATCTTGCCGAACGATCGGGTGCAGTCGTACTCGCGGAAACTACGAGTCAGCTCCGCTGCTGGGCGAAATCGAGGGCGCTCGGCGCGTTCGACGCGATTTGGCGAACGGTTAGCGGCCGCTCGATGTGTTTGCCAGACTTCGTTTTGCAGCTTGGCGACGCCCCCATCTCGAAGGGCTGGGAGCAGCTCTGCGAGTCGAATCAGATTCGCCGCGTCGTCGTGCATCCGTGGAAATGGGCGGATCCCAGCTCGACGGCCGAAGCCATCGTGCAGGCCGATGTCGGATCGTTCCTCAGCGCATTCGCCAAGTCGCGATTCGATCTATTCCCACGCGATTCTGATTTTCTGGCCGCTTTCGAATGGGCCGAGTCCGCGGTCTGGGACGAGGTTTCCGCGATCCTCGACGGAGCAGGTGACGCGCTTACTCAAGCTGGCGCCGCTCGAGCCGTTCTAGACGAGATCCCGAACCCGAGTGCGTTGGTCCTGGGGAACAGCCTCTCGATTCGCGACGTGGACACTTGGGCGCCACCGAGTACGAAGCTCTTGACCGTCTACTCGCAGCGTGGCGTAAGCGGCATTGACGGACTGGTCTCCGGCGCGGCCGGTACGGCGTCTTGGGCCGAGAGGGCCACCACGCTTCTGATCGGTGACGTCAGCTTCTTGCACGACATCAATGGGCTTCAGCTGGCATCCGAGGTCATCGGTCCCTTGGTGATCGTCGTGGTCAACAATGGGGGAGGCCGTATCTTCGAGCAGCTTCCGATCGCGAAGGACGGCGACGCGGCCCGGCTTTCCTATTTCACCACCCCGCACGACGCCGATCTCGCCAGCGCCGCGTCGCTCTACGGTTGCCAGTTCCGCAGCGCCGATACGGTGTCCGGTCTGCGAAATGCGCTCGAGCTCGCCTATGCCGGTGAGGGCTGCAGCATCATCGAAGCCGTCGTGCCGCCGCAGAGCGCGCTCAACCAAGGCCGAGACTTGTTGGCTCGCGTCGAACGGGCGCTTCGCCGTGAGGGGGCTTGATGTGGACCCTTCTGCACGGATTCACCGGCTCGCCCGATAGCTGGAGCCGCGTTCTGTCGCATGCGGAGCTCATCCGTCCAGTCAGCGCTCCCTGGCTGCTAGGGCATGGCTCCGCTTGGAGGAGTAGGGCGGTCGGCTCGTTCGGAGCAGAGTGCGCTCGCGTGCAGGAGATGAGCGCCGACACCGGGTGGTCGAGACTGCTCTGCGGATACTCCCTCGGTGCGCGAGTGGCGCTCGGCGTCTTGAACCTCGTCCCCAACCGATTCGACGCGGCCGTCTTGATCGGAGCTCAGCCGGGCCTCGACGACTGCGACGCACGGTCCGAGCGTCGCAAGCTCGACGCACAGCGTGCGCGAACGCTTCGGCAAGACGGTCTCCCGGCCTTCGTCGAAGCCTGGGAAACCCTGCCGCTGTTCGCGAGCCAACGCGAGCTTCCCGATGAGCTACGCCGCGAGCAACGCCAGGTCCGCCTCGCACACGACGCCGAGGGCTTGGCGCGCTCGCTCGAGGTGCTCGGCTTGGGGGAGATGCCCAGCTATGGTCCGAGCATGGGGGCTCTCGGCATTCCAATCATCCTCGTGGCGGGCTCGCTCGATGCCAAGTTCACGCGCTTGGCGGAATCCCTCGCAGCGCTACACGCGAACGTCGACGTCGAGATCATTCCTGGTGCTGGCCACAACCTGATTCTCGAGGCCCCCCTTGCCATCGCGCGGATCCTGAAGCGCGTCGAAGAGCGGGTGCTCTGATGAGCGAACTGGCACCAGGTTCTGCTCGCGCGTGGCTCCTCGCCGCGCGTCCGGCGACACTGACCGCGGCGTTCGCACCCGTTGCCGTCGGAACTGCCTGTGCGTGGCGCGTTGGGGGGGCTCGCTGGGACGCCGCGCTCGCCGCCCTCCTTGGCGCGTTCATGATCCAAATCGCCACCAACTTCGCGAACGACATGTTCGATTTCCAAAAAGGGGCGGACACCGAAGAGCGCCTCGGGCCGACGCGCGCTGCCCAGGCAGGGTTGCTCAGCGTCGCTCAGCTTCGGAGCGGGATCGTCGTCGCTTTCACGCTCGCGCTTGGGACCGGCGTGTACCTAACCTGGGTGGCCGGCCCGGTGGTCATCGCGATCGGTCTCGCCTCGATGGCAGCCGGCCTCGCGTACACGGGTGGACCGTTTCCGCTGGCATACAATGGTCTCGGCGACATCTTCGTCATGCTGTTCTTCGGCTTCGTGGCGGTCTGTGGGACCGTCTTCGTTCAAGCCCTGTTTGTCCCGGATCTCGCCTGGGCCGCGTCGATCCCAATCGGTGCGTTGGCGACCGGAATTCTCGTTGTGAACAACGTGCGCGATTTTGAAGGAGACACCCGCGCCGAAAAGACCACGATCGTGGTTCGTTTCGGACGCAACATGGGGGTGCGCGAGTACGCGCTCCTGTTGACTCTGGCCTACGCGACCCCAGTCGCCATGTTCCTCTTTGGCTGGACCAGCGCCTGGGTCGGACTGCCTTTGCTGACGCTTCCCTGGGGGGTTCGCCTGTACCGCTCGGTGGTCGAGGATAGGGGCCAGGCCTTGAATCCGACCTTGGCCGGAACCGCGAAGCTGCTCTCTGTTTTCGGCGTGCTCTTTGCTGCCGGGATCGCGCTGTGACCGAGCTTCATGCACAGCTCGACGTACTCGAAGGGGAGCTCCCCGATTCCCTCGTTGGCGCGGCGTCCGGACTCACGAAGCGGGCCTTTGCCGTCCTTCGACTCATGCGCGGCGATGGTACGAGCGGCCTTGGAGAAGCTTCGCCGCTTCCCGGCTATTCTCCCGATTCGATCGGCGCTGCGGCGGATGAGCTTCAACGCTTGGCCGCTCGTCCGCTCGTCGTAGACCCGCTTGCGAGCCCACTGGATGTTTTGCTCGAGGCGTTCGGGACGCAATCGATTCAGTTGCCCTCCGCGCGCTTTGCGCTCGAAACTGCCCTGCTCGACTGGCTCGGTAAGACTCGGGGCGAACCGGTTCACCGAGTGCTCGGCGGCGACGCCGCTCGCGCGGCCATCCCCATTGCGGATCTCGTCCAATCAGCGGAACCGGGCGACTGGCCCGCCCGTGCCGACGAGTTGGTCGAGGATGGCGCGACTCACCTGAAGCTCAAGATAGGTTCGGATCTTCCAACCGAGCTCGACGCGCTGCGGTCGATTCGGAACGCGCATCCAAGGCTTCCGCTTCGCCTCGATGCCAACCAGCGCATTCCGGTTGCGACGCTTCGCGTTCATGCCGCCGCGCTCGAGGCGCTCGAGCTGGACTTGCTGGAAGAGCCCGTTCCCGCCGTCGATTGGCCAATCGCCCTGGGCCTACCCCTGCCATTCGCGCTCGACGAGACGCTGCAAGACGCTCTCCTTTCGACGCAGCTCCTCGAAAGCGGCCGGATCGCCGCGGTCGTCCTCAAGCCCATGGTCCTCGGGGGCCTCCGAGCATCGTTTGGAATCGCCGAGCGCGCCGCCGCGCACGGCGCTCGATACCTCGTTTCACACACTTTCGATGGGCCGATCGCCCGCGCGGTGACCGCAGAGCTCGCGCTCGCGCTCCAGACCGAGCTCGCTGCAGGCCTCGGCGTCCATCGAGCGCTCTCGCTTTGGCCGCCTCACCAGATCGCGGCGATTCGCGGCCGCGAGATCATTCCGCACGAGGTACCTGGCTTGGGCTTCCATTTCGAAGAGGACCAGGATGACTGAGCTCAGCCTGCTCGCTGCGGCTGCCGAAGAGCCCGCGCGCGATTGCCTCGTCGCGCATGGTCGGCGCTGGTCATTCGAAGAGGTGGCAGCGCGGGTTCGCGTCGCCATGCACACGCTGTTGGCGCGTGGCGTCCGCAGCGGAGATCGGGTCGCCCTCAGTCCCAACGTCGATGTCGATTCGATCGTCTGGCTCTACGCGCTCTTCGAGCTCGGCTGTCCCGCCGTTCTCCTGCACCCGCGCCTGACCGAGCGAGAAAGGAAGGTCCAGCTCTCGCGCGCGAAGCAGTCGCACGTGATCCGGGAGCGGGTGCCCGTTGGAGGGGCACCCTCGCCACACGTCGAATCGAATCGAATACCTTCAGCGCGAACACTCGCCGTTGTGTTCACGTCCGGGACTCGCGGAGAGCCTCGGGGTGCGCGCCTCTCCCGTCGAGCCTTTCTCGCCTCGGCCGGGGCCCACGCGTCCAACCTGGGCTGGCTGCCGGACGATCGCTGGCTCCTGTGCATGCCCCCTGCCCACGTAGGAGGCTTGTCGATCATCACGCGTTCCTTGATCGCCAGGCGTGCCGTCGTGCTCGGCCCCGGCGCTTTCGACCCATCGGCGCTGATCGGCCTCATCGACGAAGAGCGCGTGAGCATGCTGAGCTTCGTCCCGACCATGCTTCGACGCATGCTCGCATCGAGCGATCCGGTTTGGATTCCGAATGAAGCGCTTCGAGCCGTCCTCGTTGGCGGTGCTCCCATGCCCCAGGCACTTGCTCAGAGGGCTGCGGACCGATCCATCCCGGTTCTTGCGACCTACGGCTGCACCGAAGCCTGCTCGCAGGTCGCTACGCAGCGACCTGGCCAGAGCGGGTCCATTGGTTCAGGCGCGCCGCTCGCGGGGATCGAGCTGAGGGTCGAGGGCGAAGAGATTCAACTCCGAGGCGACGTTCTGATGGACGGATACCTCGCCGAGGAGCCGGGCGACGAGAATTGGACGCCCGACGGCTGGTTCCGGTCCGGGGACTTCGGAGAGCTCCTTCCCGACGGGCAGCTCTTGGTTCGCGGGCGGCTCGACGGTCTGATCGTGACCGGTGGTGAGAACGTCGCGCCGCAGGAAGTGGAAGCCTGGCTCGAGACGGTTTCGGGGATTACCGGCGCCTGTGTCTTTGCTCGACCGAGCGAGGACTGGGGCGAAGAAGTCGTCGCCGCGATCGTGACGGACCCGGCGCTATTCCGCATCGATGATTTTCGCGCGCGGCTCGAGGCGGAGCTGGCACCGCACAAGCGACCCAAGCGATTTTGTCTGCTCGACTCGCTTCCGCTGAATCGCTCGGGCAAGGTCGAGCGGCGCGCCGTCGAGGCGAATGCCGGGCCGAAGCTCCGAGCCATTTGGCCGCTGTAGCCAGTGCCGAACTCTGCTAGGGTCCGTCTCTCGAAGGGGAGACCAGCATGGCAGAGCAGATCAACGCCTCACACATCCTTCTCATGTACGCGGGCTCCGAACGCTCGTCCGCGACGCGCAGCAAGCCCGATGCACAATCACAGATTGCGAGCATTGCGCAGCAGCTCCAGGATGGCGGCGATTTCGCCGCACTCGCCCGTCAACACTCCGACTGCGGTTCCGCGCAGGCGGGTGGAGACCTCGGCGGGTTCGGCCGCGGTCAAATGGTAAAGGCTTTCGAAGATGCCGCCTTCGCGCTCGGTGTGGGCGACACCAGCGATGTCGTCGAAACCCCGTTCGGCTTTCACATCATTCGTCGGACCGGCTAATCGCCGTCCGGAGGCGTCGGACCGGCTAATCGCCGTCCGGAGGCGTCGGACCGGCTAGTCGCCGCCTCGTTCCGAAAGGAACTCCCTCACGATTGGCCCGTAGCCCTCGCGAAAGCCTGGCAGCTCGAACCGGTACCCCGACTCTTTGAGCCGAGTGTTTCGGCAGCGCTTGTTCAAGCGTTCCGATGGCCCGTCTGGCGGCTTCGGTACCCCGAGCTCCCGGCCCAGCCAGGTGACCACATCGCGGGTTCTGGCCGGTTCGTCGTCCGAGCCCAGGTAGAGCGGCAGCGGCTCATCGATTCGCATCAGGTGATGGAGCGCACCGGCGCAGTCCTCGACGTGTATCCGATTCGTCCAACTCGGCGTGGCAAGCGCCTCTCCGCTCCAGACCTTCCGAACTAGCCGGGTCCGGCCCGGGCCGTAGATTCCAGAAAGCCTCAGGCTGATTCCGGTCTCGGGCGCCTCCTGCACGACCGCCTCCGCTTCGAGCAGAACGCTGCCATTGAAGCGGAGCGGCTTCGTTTCCGCCAATTCGTCGACCCATTCCCCGGCGCTCTGCCCGTAGACGGCGGTGCTCGACGTGAACAAGACCCTGCGAAGCCGCGCGCCGCCGCCGCGAAGTGAGCTCAGCAGGTTGCGCAGGCCATCGACGTAAATCGCGCGGTAGTGGTCTTCGTCTCGGCGATCCGCGCTCGCCGTGTAGAACAAGTAGTCGAAGGCGGCTGGCGGGCGAGCGAAGCTGCTTGGTTCGGTCAGGTCGATCCGCCAGGGTTTGATCCCGTCGCCTAGCGCCTCGACTCGGCGCCGTACACCCCAGACTTCGCAGCCTTCGGCGAGCAGCCGGGTCGCTAGCGCGTTTCCAACGTCGCCACAGCCGGCGATCAATACTTTGTCAGGCATGCTTCAGCCGCAAAGGCGATTGCCGCCCTTGTTCTTCGCGGAATATGCGAAATCGTCAGCGCGTTTCAAGACGGTTTCGACAGTATCGCCGGGCCGAGCAATGCTGAGGCCGGCGCTCGCAGTCACCGGCCTTACCGAATCGAACTTCATTCCAACTTCCCGAATTGCGGTCACGAATCGATTTCCGGCCACGCGTCCCTCCTCCTGGTTCGTGTCTGGGAGGACGATCACGAATTCGTCGCCTCCGTAGCGACCCGCTACGTCGACCTCGCGCGTCGAGCGTCGAAGCGCTTCCGCTACGCTTTGGAGCACCTGGTCACCTTCGAGATGTCCACGATTGTCATTGACCCGCTTGAATTGATCGAGGTCGATCATGATCACGGCCATTGGACGGCCACGGTTCAACCAGGCTAGACCCTGCTCGATGTGGCTCAGGATGTGACGCCGATTCCAGAGTTTGGTCAGCGGGTCCTGACGCGAAAGCTCAGCGAGACGTTCGTTTGCGACCACCAACTCCGTTTCGCGCTGATTGATCTTGCGGATCAGAGTCGCAACAATCGCCGTGCCGAACATCAGCAGCACGGTAACGAGGAATGCTTGCAGGAACCCGTCGGCTGGAGTCGGACGCCCCGACTGCATCCAGGATGGGCCGTCGGGAGCGAACGGCAGGACTCCCCGCACTTCCATCACGACTACGGCCGAGTACATCGCTGCACCGATGCTCGAAACCAGCACGCCCATCCTGGGCGTCACGACGAGCGAGTTGACGATGCTGGCGACAAAGTAGAGGCCGACCATTACGGTGCGCGACGAGCCGACCCGCTGCACGATGAACGTGAGCAGGGCCATATCGAGAATCCCACCGAGGACCGGGCGCCAGGAGCTGGCGATGTCGCGCCAGATCAGAAACTGCTCGACGATCGCGACTCCGGCATAGGCGATGAAGACCCAGCGGTGCTCGGCCATCGGCGGATACAGCAGCGGGACGAGCCATATGCCGCAGGCGGCCAGGAGAAAGCGAACCCACGCCGTACCAAATGCCAATCGGTTGGAATTCATCGTAGGCGCACCAGTCCCAGCATTCTACCTTAACCCATCAGGATTATATCAGCCCTCGACAGTCGGCGCTCGTGCGGGTAGGCGTGCGCCAGGCCGCGAGCGCGTGCCACCTTTTAAGGTCATTACGCCAGTTCTCCCGGGTGAGGTTTGATGCGCATGAGCGATGACGCGACGACAGAGAAATTGAAGCAACTAATCGAGCAGCGAATCGTCTTCTTCGACGGTGCGATGGGGACGATGATCCAGCGTGCCGGGCTCGAGGAGGCCGACTTCCGGGGGGACCGTTTCGCCGATCACCCGAGCAGCCTCCAAGGCAACAACGACCTGCTCGTGCTCACACGACCGGACGTGATTCGCGGGATCCACCAGGAGTACATCGACGCGGGCGCGGACATCATCGAGACGAACACGTTCAACGCGAACTCGTTCTCGCAAGCGGACTACGACTTGCAGGACGTCGTGTACGATTTGAACGTCGCCGCCGCGCGTCTCGCCAAGGAAGCGACGGCCAGTCGCTCCGACCGGCCGTGCTTCGTCGCCGGCGCGATCGGCCCGCTCAATAAGACCTTGAGCCTGAGCCCCGATGTGAACGACCCAGGCTATCGAGCGCTGACCTTCGACGAGGCCCGCGAAGCCTACGCCGAGCAAGTTCGCGGCCTCATGGACGGTGGCGTCGACTTGCTTCTCGTCGAAACGATCTTCGACACCCTCAACGCTAAGGCGGCCCTCTGCGCCATCGACGACGTTTCGGATGAGAAGGGTGTTCGGCTGCCCGTCATCATTTCGGTCACCATCGTGGACAAGAGCGGCCGTACGCTGTCCGGTCAAACGGTCGAGGCGTTCTACCTGTCGATCGAACACGCCAACCCTTTGGCGGTCGGCATCAACTGCTCGCTCGGCGCCCAAGAAATGCGGCCGTTCCTGAAAGAGCTGAGCGGAATCGCAGACTGCTACGTTCACTGCTACCCGAACGCAGGCCTTCCGAACGCTTTCGGCGGCTACGATCAGACTCCCGAGCAGATGGCCGAGCTCCTTCACGGTTTCGCAAGCGATGGAATGATCAACATCATCGGAGGCTGCTGCGGGACTACGCCCGATCACATTCGGGCGATCGCGGAGGCAGTTCGCGATGTGGCTCCTCGGCCCGAACCCAAGCGCGAAGCCAACTTCCCCCGCTTCAGCGGGCTCGAGCCGCTCGTGATTCGCCCGGAAACCAACTTCATCATGGTGGGAGAGCGGACCAACGTGACCGGCTCGGCCAAGTTCCGGCGGCTCATCACGGAGGGCGACTACCCCGAAGCGGTTTCGGTTGCGCTCCAGCAGGTGCGAAACGGCGCCAACATCATCGACATCAACATGGATGAGGGAATGCTCGACTCCGAGCAGGCGATGACGACCTTCCTCAACCTAATCGGCTCGGAGCCCGAGATTTCACGGGTTCCAATCATGATCGACAGCTCGAAATGGAGCGTCCTGGAGGCTGGCCTCAAGTGCGTTCAAGGCAAGGCGATCGTCAACTCGATCAGCTTGAAAGAAGGCGAAGCCGAGTTCCTCGACAAGGCTCGGCGCGTTCGCCGATACGGAGCCGGTGCGGTCGTCATGGCATTCGACGAAGACGGCCAGGCCGAGACCGTCGAGCGCAAGGTCGGAATCTGCGGGCGTGCGTACGACCTGCTCACCACAAAGGCAGGCTTCGCGCCGACCGACATCGTTTTCGACGCCAACATTTTCGCCGTTGCGACCGGCATCGAAGAACACAACGAGTACGCGATCAACTTCATCGAGGCGACGCGGCAGATCAAAGAACGATGCCCCGGCGCCCTCGTCAGTGGTGGCGTGAGCAACTTGAGCTTCTCGTTTCGCGGCAACAACCGTGTACGCGAGGCGATGCACTCGGCGTTCTTGTACCACGCCATCGCCGCGGGAATGGACATGGGTATCGTCAACGCCGGCCAGCTCGAAGTCTATCAGGAGGTCCCTGAAGAGCTGCTGGAGCGCGTCGAAGACGTGATCTTCAACCGGCGAGAAGACGCGACGGAGAGACTGGTCACGTTGGCAGAGACCGTCAAGGGCAGGGGCAGACGTCAGAAACACGATATGAGCTGGCGCGAGGCACCTGTCGGGAAGCGACTCGAGTACGCGCTGGTCAACGGTGTGGTCGACTTCGTCGTCGAAGACACCGAGGAAGCGCGGCAGAAGCACGCTCGGCCCCTCGATGTGATCGAAGGCCCGCTCATGAGCGGCATGGCGGTCGTCGGCGACCTGTTCGGTTCGGGAAAGATGTTCTTGCCCCAGGTCGTGAAGAGCGCTCGCGTGATGAAGAAGGCGGTGGCACACCTCGAGCCGTTCATGGAGGGCGAGAAGGCCTCGAGGTCCGCACAGGGCAAGGTGCTGCTCGCAACGGTCAAAGGAGACGTTCACGACATCGGCAAGAACATCGTCGGCGTCGTCCTCGGTTGCAATAACTACGAGGTGGTCGACTTGGGCGTCATGGTACCGGCCGAGAAGATACTCGACACGGCGGAAACCGAAGGTTGCGACGTCGTCGGCTTGAGCGGCCTGATCACACCGTCCCTAGACGAGATGGTCTACGTGGCGTCCGAGATGCAGCGCCGCGGCATGAGCAGCCCGCTTCTCATTGGAGGCGCGACCACCAGTCGAGCGCATACCGCCGTGAAGATTGCCCCTTCGTACGAAGGGAGCACGATGCACGTCCTCGATGCGTCACGCGTCGTGAACGTAGTGTCCGATCTTCTCAGCCCCGACCGGCGCCCGGCGCTCGATGCGAAGAACCGGAGCGAGCAGGAGAAATCGCGCAAGCTCTTCGAACACAGGAAGAACCGGGAGCTGGTCTCGCTAGAGATCGCTCGCGAAAACGCGGCCCCCGTAGATTGGAAGCATGCTGACCTGCCGACGCCGGCCTTCCAAGGGCGACGCGTGGTAGACGATGTGACTCTCGAAGAGATCGTAAAGTACATCGATTGGACGTTCTTTTTCTCTGCCTGGGATCTCAAGGGGAAGTTCCCGAAGATCCTCGACAACGAGCGTCATGGGGCCGCTGCGAGAGAGCTCTACGAGCACGGGCGCGCTCTGCTCGACCGGATCGTGGCGGACAAGCTAATCACGCCTCGCGCGGTCTATGGATTCTGGCCTGCGAACCGCGATGGGGACGACATCGTCGTCTTCGGTGACGAGGCGCGCAGCAACGAGCGACTGCGTTTCCACATGCTGCGTCAGCAGGCCGTCAAACCGAATGAGCAACCCTATTTCTCACTGGCGGACTTCGTTGCGCCTGTGAGCTCGGGAGCAGCGGACTACCTCGGCGCGTTCGCCGTGACGACCGGGATCGGGGTCGAGGAGCTTGCTCAGAGCTTCGAGAAGGAACACGACGACTACAACGCGATCATGGTCAAGGCGCTAGCCGACCGCCTGGCCGAGGCCTTTGCGGAACTGATGCACGAGCGCGCGCGCCGCGATTGGGGCTACGAGCCCGAGGACAGCTTCGAGAACGAAGAGCTGATCGCGGAGCAATACCGTGGCATTCGACCCGCGTTCGGCTACCCGGCCTGTCCGGATCACACCGAAAAGGAAACGCTCTGGAAGCTGCTCGAAGCAGACGGAATCGGCATCTCCCTGACCGAGCATTTTGCGATGAATCCCGCGTCGAGCGTGAGCGGCATCTATCTCGGTCACCCGGACTCGCGCTACTTCGCGGTCGGTCCAATCGATCGTGAGCAAGTCGAGGACTACGCTCGCCGAAAGGGAATGACCCTCGCTGAGGCTGAACGCTGGCTCCAGCCGAACATCGGATACCAGCGGGGAAACTAATGCAGAGGCCCCGGCTTCGAGACTTGCTTCCGGTCAGCGTCAAGGCCTTCGAGCCCGAGGAAGTGACGACCAAGAGCCATCGCGAGGTCGACCCGCGCGGGGTCGGGCTGAGCACGCAGGACGTCGAAGCGATCTGGAATTCAGTCGTCACCTTTTACCGTTCGGGTCTGCACCCGGCAATCGCGATTTGCATCCGGCGTCGCGGCGAGATCATCCTCGACCGCGCGATCGGACACGCGAACGGAAATAGCCCGCAAGACCCCGAGGGCGCGCCCTTGGTCAAGGCGACCCCTGACACGCTCTTCAACTTCTTCTCAGGTTCGAAGGCGGTCACGGCCATGCTGATTCACCTCTTAGAAGAGGAAGAACAGCTGCACGTGGACGAACCGGTGGCGACGTTCATCCCGGAGTTTGCACAGCGTCGGAAGCACAGCATCACGATACGCGACGTGCTCACGCATCGCGCAGGGATTCCAACCACTCCCGAGGAGGCGATCAACCTCGACCTGCTCTCGAAACCGGAGGAGGTCGTTCGCGCCTTCTGCGAGCTCGAGCCGACCCATCGACCCGGCAGCGTGCAAGCCTATCAAGCCGTAACCAGTGGTTTCATCCTCGGGGAGATCATTCAGAGGGTCACCGGGCAGGACATCCGGCAGTTCCTCACGACGAAGGTCCGCGAGCCCCTGAAGATGAAGTACTTCAACTACGGCGTGGCTCCAGAGAGCCTCGATCGGGTCGCCGTGGACGCGTTCACCGGCCCGGCCCCGACCTGGCCGTACAAGAATCTCGTAAAACTCGCGTTCGGCGCCTCGATGCGAGAGCTGGTCGAGATCGGAAATGACCCTCGATTTCGAACTGGAGTCGCGCCCGCTGCCAATGTGATCGCGACCCCCGAAGAGATCTCGCGGTTCTTCGAAACCCTGCTCTGCGGCGGCACCTACCAAGGCACTCGCATCTTCGGTCAACGTACGGTCGCCCGTGCAGTAGAACCCCAGGTAACCGGGCAGGTCGATCGCGTTCTCATGATGCCGATCCCGCTTTCGATGGGTTTCATGCTCGGCCTACGGAGCTTCGGGTTCTATGGGCCGCGGACGGCAAACGCCTACGGGCATCTCGGTTTCACGAACGTTCTCGGCTGGGCTGACCCTGACCGAGACATCAGTGTGGCCTTGATGAACACGGGCAAGCCGCTTCTTTCGGCTCGTATGGTCGCCTGGTTGAACGTGACACGCGTCATCGGCACACGGATTCCACGAGATCGCGCCTAGGTCGTGAACGCCGTGTCCGCGTTTGCCCGCGCCGCCCCTATGCTAAGGTCCGCTCGATGAAGTTCAGCGCGTCTATCGCAATGGCGCCTCCCGAGCACTACATCCCCGTCGCTCAGGAGGCCGAGAAGCTCGGCTATCACGCCATCGTGCTTCCTGACTCGATCTTCTTCTCCGAAGAAGTCAGCAAGCCGTACCCGTACACGCAGGATGGGAGCCGAATGTGGGACGGGGAAACGCCGTGGATCGAGCCGATCGTCGGTGCAGCCGCGATGGCGGCCGCCACTGAATCGCTCTTCTTCTACACGAGCGTAGTGAAGCTCCCCGTGCGGCATCCGGTGCTGGTTGCAAAGCAGGTGGCTTCTCTCGCGGCGCTTTCGGGAAACCGTTTTGGCTTCGGCTGCGGCCTCGGATGGCTCCCTGAAGAGTTCAAGTGGTGCGGAACGGAGTTCGAGACGCGCGGCAAGCGCATGAATGAGTGCCTCGATATCCTCCGACTCATTTGGGGCGGCGGGATGGTCGAGTACCACGGGGAGCACTACGATTTCGGCAAGATCCAAATGAGCCCGGCGCCGAGCAAGCCGATTCCGATCTACATCGGCGGTCACAGCAAGCCGGGGCTCCGTCGTGCCGCGGAATACGGGGACGGTTGGTCGTCGGCGATGCTTCCATCCAAGAAGCTTCTCGGCCTCATCGGTCAGATCGAAGAGTTTCGCAAGGAGTACGGTCGCGACCATTTGCCGATGGAGTACCAGGCAGTGGTGACCGACGTCTGGGATGTGGATGGGTACAAACGCCTCGAAGACGCCGGCGTTACCGACATCATCACCGTGCCCTGGTTGATGTACGGTACGCCGATGGTCGGCGGCACCTTGCAGGGGCGTATCGATGGCCTGAACCGTTTCGCGGACACCGTCATCGCCAAGATGCAATGAGCGCCACCTCCATGATTCTCGAACAGGTAAGCTCCGGTCCGCTGGTTGACTCGGACGCGTATCGCTTGGCCGAGCTAGATACTGCCGCACTTTGCGAGGCAGCTCGCGCTCGACGCGACCGGGCATGGGGGAACGTCCTCACGTACTCCCCGAAAGTGTTCTTGCCGGTCACGAACCTGTGCCGGAACCGCTGTGACTACTGTTCGTTTCGACGGTCTCCCGGCGATCCCGGAGAATGGACGATGAGCCCGGAAGAGATTCGCACCTGGCTACGCCGAGCGCGTGAACAGGGCTGTATCGAAGCCTTGTTTTGTCTAGGGGATACGCCCGAAACCGGCTTTCGCGAATATCGCGCTCTCCTGCGCTCCTGGGGCCATGACACGACCGTCGACTATTTGCGCTGGGCCGCCGAAGAGGCCCTTCGGGCGGGGCTCCTGCCTCACACGAATGCCGGGATCCTCTCGCGGGATGACATGGTCGCGCTCCGACCGGTGAACGTGAGCCTCGGCCTGATGCTCGAGAACGTGAGCGAGCGTCTGTGCGACAAAGGGATGCCGCACCACCGAGCGCCCGACAAGCGGCCCGCCAAGCGCATTCAGATGACCCGTGAAGCCGGCGAGCTCCAAATCCCTTTCACTTCCGGGCTCCTGATTGGAATTGGGGAGACAGTGACGGAGCGCGTCGACACCATCCTCGCCATCCGCCGGCTGCATCGCGAGCACGGTCACATCGGTGAAGTCATCGTGCAGAACTTTCGCGCCCATCCCGAAACTCCGATGGGCTTGGCCGGCGAGCCGAGCTCCGATGAGCTTGCGGCCACGGTTGCTCTGAGCCGCCTCATCCTCGACGACGAGGTGAGTGTGCAGGCGCCCCCGAATTTGAATCCCGCCTCGACGGCGACCCTGATCCGCGCTGGCATCAACGACTTCGGTGGGATCTCGCCGGTCAGCCCGGACTACATCAATCCGCAGCACCCGTGGCCGTACCTCGAACGCTTGCGTGATGCATGCGACACGGAAGGCTTTCGACTCCAGGCGAGGCTCCCTGTATATCCAACTCACCTGGACGCGCCGGGCTTCGTCGACGCGTCGCTCCGCCCTCGTATCGATCAGCTTCAAGTGGAGCTTCCGACGTCATGACCACCGCCCTCGAATCTTGTCTCCAAGCAGTTTCCGCTGAGGTTCGGGCGATCCTCGAGCGAAGCCTGGGCGGCGATGAGCTCAGCGTCGACGACGGAATTGCCCTAAACGAAGCGCGCGGACGCGACCTTCACGCCCTGTGCATGGTCGCCGACGAGCTGCGCCGCCAACAGGTGGGCGACCAAGTCACCTACGTCGTCAATCGCAACATCAACTTCACGAACGTGTGCATCAAGAACTGTAAGTTCTGTGCCTTCGCCCGAACGGTGCGGTCGGAGCAGGGGTATTTCCTGCCACACGTGGAGGTCGCGAGGCGGGTGAGTCAGGCGGCCGAAATGGGCGCCACCGAGGTCTGCCTTCAGGCCGGGCTTTCGCCGAACCTCGACGCCGACGCCTACATCGAGCTCTGCAGAGTGGTCAAAGAGGCCGCTCCGGACATCCACATTCATGCGTTTTCACCGGAAGAGGTGAAGTTCGGCGCATCGCTCGCCCGCGTTTCGTACACCGAGTACCTGAGCAGGCTCAAAGAGGCGGGGCTCGGAACGCTGCCGGGTACATCAGCGGAGATTCTAGACGACCGCCTCCGCAAATCTATCTCGCCCACCCGCATCACGACGAGCGAATGGCTGGAAGTCGTCACTTCGGCGCATCGGCTCGGAATCCAAACTACGTCGACAATGATGTTTGGCCATGTCGAATCGGTCGAGGATCGCATGCGGCACATGGATCTGTTGCGCCGGGTGCAGCGCGAGACGGGCGGGTTCACCGAGTTCGTGCCGCTCTCCTTCGTACACGAAGAGGCGCCGCTGTTTGCTGCGAGCGAGGTCCCTGGCGTGCGTCCGGGGCCGACCGGGGACGATGTCCTGAGGCTCTATGCCACAGCGCGGCTGATGCTCGGCCGGGACATCCCGAATCTACAAGCGTCTTGGGTCAAGGAAGGCCTTCGGACTTCGCAGCTGTTGCTGAGCTGCGGCGTCAACGATTTGGGTGGCACCCTGATGAATGAGAGCATCTCGACCGCAGCAGGCGCGCGCCACGGACAGTTGATGACGCCGGCCACTCTGCGCAGAGTCATTCGCGATTCGGGGCGAGTGCCCGTGCAACGCGACACGGCGTATCGGGTGATTCGGGAGTTCGGCCCGTTTGCCGAGCAGGATCCATCCGAGCCTCTAGACGGAATCGAGAACGCTGATCAGGTCTTCGGCTCGTACGACGAGCTCACGCGGGACTCCCGCTTCCACTATGAGCCCCGCGGCCTCCGTGTGGTGAGCTAGTGACTTCGTAGTCGGTCGAGGTCGACGGGACGATCGACGTCGAAGCCGATGCCGGTGCTGTGCCGAACGGAGACACCGAGCCCGAGCTCTTCGGCGAGCGCGCGGTGACGATCGAGGCTGTCCTCATGCCCAAGGCAGCTGGGAAGTGCCGTCGCGGGTTTCACGGCGATGACGTTCGTGCCACGTTGCGCCAGATCCGGGACGAGGACGACGTCCGCTTCCTCGAGCTCGCGGGCGACACCTCTCAGGTCGTCGACAGTCAGGTTCGGAAGGTCGCTCATGCAGATCAGCACGCTGCTCGCGCCCCTGAGCTCCAGCGTTTCGAGCGCTGCATCGACGACTCCGGCGAGGCCGCGGCCTCCCTCTGCATCGGGAAGGGCGAGAATTCCGAGGTGCTCTGCGTGGGTCCGGGCCTCGGCGGAATCGCTCACTGCGGCGATGGAGTCGATGTCTGGGCAGTCCCGAAGGGCTTGAACCACATGCTCGAAGAGTGAGCGTGCCAGGCTCGCGCGCTCAGATGGTGTGAGAACTTCGGAGAGCCGCGACTTCCCTCGGTCGAATCCCTTGATCGGTATCAACGCCCAGCGGCTCATCATAGGCTCCGGGCGAGCTCGAGCAGCTCGCCGGCGAAGACTAGCCGATCTTCCCGCGCTTGGATCAGGATGTTCGTTTCGAAGACTGGGTAGCTCGCTTCAAAACTGTCGCCATGTTGTACGGTGTATCCGTCGAGGAGCCCGGCGTAGTGTAGGGCGACCGACTCGCCGGAGGCCTCCCTGCCATCGATTTGTGGGAGCATCGTTGCCAAAGGACCCTTCACCGCCTTGCCGCCGATAATCGGACTGACGGCGACAGTTCTGGTCTGCTGAAGCGCCTCGCGAACGCCCCTCAGGCGGAGAATCGGATCGATCGAGACGTAGGGGTTCGACGGACAGATCACGATCAAGTCCGCAGCCGCTAGGGCATCCAGCACCGCAGGAGTGGGGCGATCACCGCCGCCGTGAATGACCTTGCGCACCGGTGGCACCGCCCGCTCTTTGACTAGCCACTCTTGAAAGGCGAGCTCGTCTCCGCCCTCGGTGAGGATGCTCGTGGGCTGGGGCCCATCGCTCATCGGCAGGAGCGGACGCTCGACGCCGAGGGCCTTGCACAAGTCCGCCGTGGCTTCCGTGAGCGACTCTCCGTCGGCCAGCGTGCCGGTTCGCGTAAGGTGGGTCAGAAGGTCGCGGTCGCCGAGTTGGAACCAATCATCGACCCCACGTCGTTTGGCTTCCGCGAGCACTTCAAAGCTATCTCCGTCGATGCCCCAGCCGCGGTCCTCCGGAGAAAGACCGGCGAGGGTGTACATGACGGTGTCGAGATCGGGGCTGATGTGCAGTCCCCAATGCTGGAAGTCGTCCCCTGTATTGACGATGACCGAGAGCGAACCCGGAGGAAGCGCGCGATCGAGCCCGTCGACGAGCCTCGCCCCGCCCACGCCTCCCGCAAGAGCGACAACTCGCAAGTCGCTATCTGCGGAGACGGTCATGCGTATAAGTCGTTCTCGGGATCGCGGAGCAAGACCGCAGCCGAATCACGCGACGGCGCGAAGCGGAGGCCGCGGACCAAGGTCACGGGACGGCTCTCGTTGGCCTGCCCCGCGACCAAATCGGCCGCCGCGGCGATTGAATCGGCAACTGCGGATTCGGTGGCTTCGAGGACACGGCCGTGCCGGTCGATCGCACCCCGGCGGTCCCAGACCGCGGGAAGGCCGGCCAGTCCCAGGGCGAAACCCACCGTGCCCCGCCGAAAGGGACGTCCCCAGGAATCCGTCACTAGAACCGCAAGTTTTGCGGCAAAGTGAGAGCAGAGCTGGTTTCGCAAAGCGGAAGCGCTGGCATCCGGGTCCCGGGGCAAGGTGAGGACCCAGGGGCCACTGTCCTTCGGGGCGCGCGACGGCGCCGCGTTGCTCGAGTCGATGCCGGCGTTCGCTGATACGAAGCCGAGGCGATGGCGGACGATTAGCGCGCCCTGGGTCTTTCGTGAGACCGCGACGCTTTCTCGAAGGATCAGTTCGACGAGGCGCGGGTCCTTCTCGAGCTCGGCGGCCAAGCCCTGCGCCTGTTCGCCGGGTTCGATCGCTCCGAGGTCGACGAAACAGTCCTCCGCACGCGAGATGATCTTGCTGGCTACGACAACGACGTCTCCGTCCGTGAGCTCGATCGACGCGCGGTCGAGGCTCGAGAGGATCACCTCGAAGAGGTCGTCGCCTGGCTCGATCGTCGGCACGCCGGCGATCGCGCGAACCGACAGCTCCGAGCCGACGTGCAGGTCGGTCGAAGCGGGTTCGCTCGGGCTCATTCCGACTCCGGGATGCCCGTGATACGAATACCGGAGCCCACGCTCTTGTACCGCTTGTTGATGTGCAACAGCACCGGCGTGAGCGACTCCAGAGCGACGGCGTTCTTTAGGACGCCCGCGTCTACGCCGCGAAGCCCCAAGTCCCCCACGACCGAGATCACCGCCGCGCGGGCCTCTTTGTCGTTTCCGCAGACCAATACGTCGCAATCGAAGCTGTGCTCGGGGTCACTCAGGTGCTCGGAGCTGATGTGATGGAGGGCGGCCACTAGGCGGGCGCCTTCGTTCAGGTACCCCCGCGCTTCGAGGGCCGCCGCCTGTCCTTCGGGCAGGTTCACGGAGCGAACCTTGGGCGGCTGCAGCGGTACGGTGATGTCGACGATCACCTTCTCGCCCACCGCTTCTTTGATCGACTCGAAGGTCGCGCGGTGCGCGCCATAGGGGACGGTGACGACGATGAGCTCGGCATGCTCGCAGGCGGCCACGTTATCGGCGCCCTGAACGCTCACCGAGAACTCTTCCGAGAACTCCGCCGCCTTCGCAGCGCCTTTTTCAGCCTGCCGAGACCCGATGAACACGTCGTGTCCTGCCTTTGCCCAGCGCACGGCCAAGCCACGCCCTTCGCGCCCGGTTCCTCCTACGATTCCAATCTTCATGCCTGCCTCACGAGTTGAGCTCGGCCATGAACCGGAGCGTATCCATGTCCTGTGAACCGACCATCATGGTTCCGACCGGTGAATCCTTCCATCGCTGGAAGCGGTCACGAATGCGATCTTTCGAGCCCACCAGATAGAGGGCGTCGACCATCTCATCGGGAACGGCGGCGATCGCCTCGTTGCGCTTGCCGTCTAGGAAGAGCGCTTGGACCTTCTCGCAGTCCTCTTCGAAGCCGACACGGCTCAAGTAGTCCTTGTAGAAGTTCTTGCTCTTCGAACCCATGCCACCGATGTAGAGCGCGAGCTGCATCTTGCAAGGCGTCATGGCGTATTGCGGATCGCCGATGATTACGACGACGGTGGGTGCGATGTCGAAGTTGTCGACCCCTTTGCCGTTGCCGGCCTTCTCGAACCCCTGGTCGAAGTTCTTCATCAGGACGTCGGAGCGTTCGGGGTGCATGCAGGTGAGCAAGCATCCGTCGGCGATCTCGGCGGACATCGCTTGCGATTTCGGAGCCATCGACCCGGTGTACACGGGGATGTCAGCCCGGCCGCGAACCATACTGCGAAGTGGCTTGCCCTGTCCGGACGATCCTGCGCCGTGATACGGAATCTGATAGCGCACGCCGTCGAATTCGAGAGGAGCTTCGCGGGCGAAGATCTGTTTCACAATGGTGACGTACTCTCGAAGCCAGGTGAGCGTCTTGTTGAAGGGCACGCCGTGCCAACCCTCGACGACCTGCGGCCCGGACGTACCAAGGCCCATGATGAAACGGCCGTTGGACAGAGTGTCCATCGTGATGGCCGTCATCGCCGCGTTCGCCGGAGAGCGTCCGGGCAGCTGCATGACCGCCGTCCCCAACTTGATGGTCGAGGTTTGCGGGCCCACCCAGGCGAGCGGAGTCACCGCATCGTTACCCCAGGATTCCGCGGTCCAAATCGAGTCGTAACCCAGCCGCTCGACCTCTCCGATCTTCTCCATGTTCACCAAGTCCTGCACTGTCGTGTTCAGTTGCGGACCTGCGTAGCCGAGCGTTAGGCCGAGTTTCATCGACAACTCCTTCATGCCCTCGAACTAGAGGGTTGCCCCGTTTTTTGGGGTCCGGGACCCTATCAGGAAGGTCGTGGCCTTTCAATTTGAAGCGGGCGGCGCTGCAGGTCAGCCTGCGCGGATGCGCGTGTTGGTGTCCGGCGCTTTTGGTCGGCTTGGTGTGGAGGGCGTGAAGCGACTCTTGGAAGAGGGGCACTCGGTGACCGCCTTCGACGTTCGAAATCGACGGAACGAAAAGACGGCGCAGCGCTTTGCGAACCGCGTTCGCGTCGTGTGGGGTGACATCCGCTCGGCAGAAGACGTCCGCTCCGCCGTCTCGGACTGCGACGCCATCCTTCACAACGCTGGTGTGCTCGCGCCCAATTCTGAGAATCACCCGGACCTGGCCTACGCGGTCAACGTTGGTGGGACCAAGAACATCCTCGACGCGGCCAGGCTCAAAGCGGAGCATCCGGTCATCGTCTTCGCCTCGTCCTTGTCAGTGTGCGGGCCCCGTGAGCCGGGAGGCGAGCTGTTGACCGGTGACCACCCTGCGATAGTCACCGACAACTACACTTCGAACAAGGCGGAGTGCGAGCAGCTATTGCAGGAGTCCGGACTACCGTACGTGATCTTCCGTATCGGCGTCTCCGTGGGCGTCAAGGCCGCGGCCGGTGACATCTCGCCGGACGTCTTTCGCGTTCTCTTCGGGATCAATCCCGTGACGCGGCTCGAGTGGGTACATCCCGAAGACGTCGCGCTGGCCCAAGTCCGGGCCATCGAGAACCCCGACGCGGTCGGCAAGACCCTGATGATCGGTGGGGGCAAATCCTGCCGACTCACGTTCCGCGAATTCTACGGAGCCATGTTCGATGCCCAGGGGGTGGGGCGTTTTCCGGATGAAGCCTATGGAACGGGACCGTACTACTGCGATTGGCTCGACACGGAGGAGAGTCAAAGGCTTCTCGGCTATCAGCGTGTGAGCTTCGCGGAGTTCATTCGCGACATGCGCAAGGCCTCACGCTTCACCCGGCCGCTCGCGCGGATGTTCGCGCCCGCCATCCGTTGGTACATGTTGCGCTACTCGGACGCCTGGCAAGCTCGGAAATCGCGCGCCTAGTCTCAGGCCCGCTGGCTGGAGACCGAGAGCACTTCGCCGGTCATGTACGAGCTGTAGTCACTCGCGAGAAACACCATGACGTTCGAGATTTCCCAGGGTTCGGCGCCACGGCCGAACGCCTCGCGGCTCTTGAGCTCTTCGAGGAGGCCGGGCGGCGTCACCTTCTCGAGAAACGGGTGCATTGCAAGCGAGGGAGACACGCAGTTGACGCGCACGCCGGCTTCCGCTGCTTCGATCGCCGAGCAGCGAGTCAACGCCATGACCCCCGCCTTCGCCGCCGCGTAGTGAGACTGGCCTTCTTGAGCGCGCCAGCCGAGGACCGACGCGTTGTTCACGATGGTGCCCTTGCCTCGCGGCATCATGTGCTTGAGCGCTGCGCGCGTGCATCGAAAGCAGCCGTTCAGCGTGACGTCGAGCACGAGGTTCCACTGTTCGTCCGTCATGTCGACGAGCTTGGCGTATCCGCCGAGGCCGGCGTTATTCATGAGCACGTCGACGTGTCCCATCTTCTCGACGGCGAACTCGAACATCGCCTGCACTTCGTCTTCTTTGGTGACGTTGCACAGGATGGTATCCGGACGAACGCCCGTCTCCGTTTCGATTTTGTCTGCGGCTTCACCGAGCCGGCGCTCGTGAATGTCGCTGATGACCAAGCCTGCTGCGCCTTCCTCGGCGCAGCGAACGGCCGTCGAGAATCCGATTCCGGTGCCGGCGGCCGCGGTGACTAGAACGGTCTTTCCTTCGAGCAGGCTGTGCCCGCCTACGTACGTTGGTTCTTCGCTCATCGTGGCTCCTTCGGCAGCCCGAGTCCTCGTTCGCCGATGATGTTTCGTTGAATCTGATTCGAGCCGGCATAAATCGTGTCGGCTCGTGCAAACAAGTACCACTTCTGCATGGCTGTGAGCTCGTAGGGAGCGGCGTCGAGAAGCTCGGCCTCGGGTCCAAGAAGGTCCATTGCAAGCTTGCCGAGGTCACGGTGCCAGTTCGACCAGTAGAGCTTGCTGATCAAGGCCTCACGGTTCAGGTCCGCGCCTTCGTGTTCCAGCATTCGGAGAGCGTTCACCCGCATGACTTTGAGACCGATTGCCGCCTGTGCGATTCGCTGCCGAAAGACCGGGTCGCCGGCCGCGCCGGTGCGCTTCGCGACGGCAATCACTTGCTCGAACTCTTTCTGGAACAGGTATTGCTGCCCGAGCGTCGATGCGCCGCGCTCGAATGCGAGGGTGCCCATCGCGACCTTCCAGCCGTTGTTGACCCCGCCGACGACGTGGTCCTTCTGAGCCTTCGCTCCGTCGAAGAACACTTCGGCGAACTCTGCGCTCCCGCCCATTTGCTTGATGGGACGAACCTCGATGCCGTCCTGCCGCATCGGGACGAGGATGTAGCTGATCCCTCTGTGCTTGGGAGCTTCCGAATCGGTCCGGCACAGCACGAAGCACCAGTCGGAGTGTTGAGCGCCCGAGGTCCAAATCTTCTGCCCCTCGATGATCCACTCGTCGCCAACCAGGGTGGCTTTGGTCTGGACGTTCGCGAGGTCTGAACCGGCCCCGGGCTCCGAGTACCCCTGACACCAGATTTCGTCACATGAAATGATCGGCGGCAAGAAGCGCTCCTGCTGCGCTCTCGAACCGAAGTGGATGAGCGTCGGCCCGAGAAGGGTCTCGCCGATGTGTCCAATGTTTCCCGGCCCGTTCGCCCGGACGTACTCCTCGTTGAACACGGCCTCTTCCTTGATCGAGCAGCCACGCCCTCCGAACTCTCTTGGCCAGCCGATGCAGTTCCAACCGGCGGCTCCCATGGCCTTCCCCCAGGCGATGCGTTCTTCGACGAAGGTGTCTTGGTCGCCTGAAGCGCCGCGTCCCTGGAGGTCTTTGTAGGGGCCGTTGAGCTGCTGCTCCAACCAAGCACGGGCTTCTCGCCGGAACGCTTGCTCCTTCTCGTTTAGTTGCAGCTCCATTACAACCCCATGCGCTGCGCGACTCGCTCGCGGTGAAAGGAAGGATCGCCAAGCAGAGTCTCGGTGGACTTGGCACGTTTGAAGTAGATGTGCGCCGCGTGCTCCCAGGTGAAGCCGATGCCTCCGTGAATCTGGATGCACTCCGCCGCGCAATGAAAGAAGGTATCCGAGCAGATCGCTTTCGCACCCGAAGCGGCTTCCCCGAGGTCGAAATCGCCCTGCGCTGCCAGCGCGCTTGCGTAGAAGGCGGCGGAACGAGCCGATTCGATCATCATGAGCATGTCGGCGCACTTGTGTTTGATCGACTGAAACGAACCGATGGGCCTCCCGAACTGCTTTCGGACTTTTGCGTACTCGACGGACATGTCGAGGCACATTTCGGCGGCGCCTACCTGCTCGGCGGCCAGCGCGATGCGCGCTAGGTCCAACGTCCTCTCGCAGAGCTCCCAGCCTCGCCCCTCTTCTCCGAGGAGTCCGTCCGTCGAGACACTCACGTCTGCCAGCTCGATTGCGCCAAGCCGCCGGGTCTGATCCATCGTTGGTTGCCAAGTCTGCGTCACGCCGTCCACGTCGGCCGGTACCAGGAACAGGCTCACGCCGTCGTTCCCCTCGGACCCTTGCAAGCGCGCCGCGACGACGAGCAAGTCGGCGCTATCCCCATCGACGACGTAGCTCTTCTCGCCGTTCAAAACGTAGCCGGAGCCGCTCTTGGCATAGCTCGCCTCGACACCGGTGGCGTTCATCCGCGCGTTCTTCTCGCCGAAGGCCAGCGTTGCCGTCGTCTCGCCTGCGGCAATCCCCGGAAGGAGCGTTTCTTTTTGCGCGTCGCTTCCCCCCAGCAGAATCGCGTTGGCGCCGAGACAGATCGTCGAGAAGAACGGGGAGCAGAGTAGGGCGCGACCCATTTCCTCCATCAGCGGATGAAGGTCGAGGTAGCTCATGCCGAGACCGCCGTACTCCTCAGGAATCGTGAGGGCCGTCCAGGCGAGCTCTTCGGATAGCTGCTCCCAAGTCGCGACCTCGTAGCCACGGTCGGATTCCATGGCGTTGCGAACTCGCTCTTCCGACGACTCGACTTCGAGAAACCGGCGCGCCGATCTTCGCAGCTCGTCCTGGTCCTCCGAGAACGAAAACTCCATTCGCTCAGTCTCCTTGATTGACGGTGGCGGCAGAGAGAAACGCAGGTGTTTCCCCGCCGCCGTGCAGAATCAGATTGGCGCCGCTGACGTACGAC
>JBLYYU010000400.1:0-8122 GCA_048550275.1 Polyangiales bacterium | reverse complement strand
TAGTTCCCGCCGAGGCCCTGGATGTCCCGGGAGTCGAACGAACCCTTGCCTCCGAGCACGACGAAGCCGGGGGCGGTCGCCCAGTTGCCGTTTGCGTAGCCGAGGAAATCACGGATGGCGTTCGGATCGGGCGTGCCGAAGGCGAACTCGTCGTAGATGTCTTGAAGCTCCACCATCATCACGCTGAACCCTTCGCCTTCGCGGTAGTCCGCGAGAGCCTGGGCCTCGTCGCGGAACTCAGGGGGTGCGATGAGTACGTAGTCTGCCGCGTTTGAAGCGCTTCGAAGCTCGGAGGCTACGTCGTTCCAGATCGAGTTGGGCGTTCGTAGCTCGGATGCGCTCGCACCGAAGTAGGATCGGCCGGCTTCCGTCGCGAGCTGAAGTCCGGTGGCGCCCGCGACCGCATCGCGAAGCAGCACCGGTTGCAGATGATCGGACACGTCGATCACTTGGACGTCGTCGCCGCCGAGGCCCGTGACCTCGACCGACGCATCTTGATCCGACCCGAAGAGGAGGGCGGGCACGCTGGTCACATAGTCGCGCGTGTAGGTCAGAGCCGCCGCGTTGAGGTAGAGCATGCTCTCCCCGGGCGTCGTCGGAGCGATCGAGAGCGTGTTCTCGCCTTCCTGCAATGCTGCCTCGGGGACGCTCAGCGTGGCCTGATGTGGCACGGCGCCTAGGAAGTCGACGGTGCCGAGCAGGGTCGCGTTGAGCCGGACCTCGACCGAATGCGCTTCACCCGCGATGCCATGCAGGTCGACGAGTAGCGTTCCACCTCCCGCGACACTCTCGAGCGAGAAGCTCACCGTAGCTGATTGGGGCATGGCCGCCGCGGCCGAGATCAGCTGCCAGAACCAGTAGTCTTCATCCGGATCGGTGGCGACGAGCAGCCCGGGGATGAGATCTTCTTCGAGGTGCACTTCGCTTTCGAAGGTCAGGCCCTCAGTGAGCGTGTCTGGCTGCGCGGAGCGCTCGGTCATCGTGCTGCCGGGCTCGAGCGAGAGGCGGTAGATTCGTTCGGTCGTGAAGAGGCTTCGACGCTCGAGACCGAAGAACCGAAGCGCAGAGCCGTCCGCTGCAGCGGTCCAGGCGACGGCCTCGCCCGCCTCGGTCATCAGAAGATCGCCCGCTTGGATGCGGTCGCGGACGCTCGTCTCGCCGACCCCAAAACGTGTGGCGATTTCGGCAGCGCTGACGCTGTAGAGGCCCGTTTCTTCGACTCCGATGTAGATGGCGACGGGCTCTCCATCGCTCTGCTTCTCGGAGCTCTCCGCCTTGAGCGCGGTTCGATTCGAGCTGAGCTGGTGCGCCTGACGCGTGAAGAGGGCGTCGACACCGAGAATGGTTTCGTCCGCAGCGTCGAAGCTGACTTGGAATGGGCCATGCTCCGAGTGCACGCCCCGCGCGTCGACCTCGACCAAGAGGTACAGCTCCGTCTCGTCAGCCCCGTCGTCGCGGAAGTCATAAACACCACCCTGCGGGTCTTCGAGCAAGCCCGGGAGAAGCCCCTCGTGCACAGGCTCCCAGTCGCCGTCCCGTTCGCGGTAGAGGTAGAAGCCCACGGTGCCTGCTTCCGAGGAGGTGACCCATCGGACGATGGGCGAACCCTGGTCGGAGAAGGCACTGAACGACGCGAGCAGCGCAGGGGTGAGGTTCTCGCAGCTTGGGTCTTCGTTTGCAGAGTTCAGGCAGGTGTCGATCCCGGTGTTCCCGAACAGGTCGTCTGTTCCGGCACCCCCATCGAGGGTGTCGTTGTCGGCGTTTCCGCTGATGTTGTCGTCGCCGTCGTCGCCGTTGATGATGTCGGCGCCGTCACCTCCGCTCAGGGTGTCGTTTTCGGTGCCGCCGCTGATGATATCGTTTCCGGCACCGCCGTTGGCCGTGTCGTTTCCAGCACCGCCGTTGATCGTGTCGTCTCCGTCGCCTCCGTCGAGTTGCGGATCGTCCCCGTCCTCGCCGTTGAGGGAATCATCACCGCTTTCGCCAGAAAGACTGTCGGCTCCAATGCCGCCGAAGAGCTGGTCGTTCTCCGTGCCGCCAAACAGGGTGTCGTCGCCGTCGTCGCCGCGAAGGATGTCGGCCCCGGCCTGCCCAGAAAGAGTATCGTTGCCTAGGCCTCCGTTGAGCGTATCGTCGCCGTCGCCGCCGAAGAGTTGGTCGATGCCATCGTCGCCGCTGAGCACATCATCTTCGCTGCCGCCGTCGATGAAATCCGCGCCCGGCCCGCCAGTGATGTTGTCAGACCCGGATTCGCCAAAAAGGAAGTCGTCACCGTCGCCTCCGTTGATCGTGTCCGAGCCCGGGCCGCCCTGCACGAAGTCGATGTCTCCTTGAGCCTGAATGTTGTCGTCGCCGTCTTCGCCGAGGATGGTGTCGTTACCAGCGCCCCCGAATATCGTATCGTTTCCGCCGCCTCCGCAAATGAAGTCGTCACCGCCCTGGGCATTCATGATGTCAGGCCCAGCGGTTCCGATGAAGCAGTCGACGCCCGGCGTACCGAAGAAGGGGGGCGTTGTCACGATGTTCGAGCCCCCTGGGCAATTCGCGACCGTGCATTGCGCGCTCGCGCTCGTGCTCACCAAGCTTGTTGCAGCGAGCAACAAGAAAGAAATTAACCCCAGACCCCAACGTACCTTCATGACCACCCCAAACGTAAGATGAGGCGGATGATGCCACTTTCTCGCGCGCTCGTCACGGCGAACCGACGTGTCTAGGAAGCCAGGCCAATGGCCTTTGGACACCGTTTTTCGGGTATGTTCACTCAGCCAAGACGAGATCCTCGCCAGTGCAGGCGAGCAGGTTTAGGATCGGGGTATGGGCCTCTTCGGTCGCCGCAGGTCGCTCACGATCCCCACTCGCATCGTCTTGGGTTACATCGTGGTGCTCGTGGCCTTCGGTGTCGTTGGCGGCCTGAGCTTCCTGCAGCATCACCGGACGTCTCAAACCCTCGGGGTGCTGGAGGACGGATACCTCCCGCTCGCCCTGACCCTGAGTCAGGCCAAGGCGACGCAAAGCGTCTACGCCAACCTGGTCGAGCGCGCTCTTCAGTCCGAGAGGAGCACGCCGACCAAGTCCTGGTTGCGGGCTGCGCTCCGGATTCGGCCGAGCACGTTGCAGCGCGCGTACGACGGCGTCGAGAAAGCTGAAGCCCTGGCGGAGGAGCTTGGCCGGCCGGCACCGCTTCGGTCCGTTCGCAGAGAGCTCGACTCGATTTCAAAGGCGTACACCGAGATCGACGTTCAGTACGAACAGCTCTTCAGCAGCACCGACCAGGAACCGGAGGTCGTCGAGAAGCTGCTCTCCCAGCTTCGAACCACGGAGCAGCGCATCGAGCGGAACTACGACCGCGCGTCGCAGGGAGTGCAGCAACGCATTTCGCGGACGAGCGCCCTCGCGGCCGCTCAGTCTGAGCGGGCGACGTTTCTTCTCGGCTTGCTCGGACTGCTCTCGCTTCTCGTCGGCGTTGCGGTGACATTCCTTTCGCAGCGCCTGCTGCGGCCGATTCCACTTCTCCACCAGCGCGTGGCCGCGGTGGCGCACGGGGACCTGTCGAGCGCCGTAGACATCAAACGAGATGATGAGCTCGGCCAGCTTGTGACGGAGTTCGAGCGCATGGTACGGGCGCTCGCGGCGCGGGATCAGAGCCTGCGGGAGGCGGCACTCGCCGAGCAACGGCTCCAGCGGATGCAGGTGCAAATCGTCGAAGCGCTTCGCGCAGCGATTCTCGTCATCGACAGGGACCAGATCGTCAAGACGACCAACCCGGCGGCGGAGGAGATTCTCGGAGTCAGCGCGCGCGAGGTGGGCTCTTCGATCGACGATACTTCGCTGATTCGACGGTTCCCGGCACTGGGGCGGGCCATTGCGGAAGTCGCCGAGGGCGGCGACGCGAAGACCTTGGAGGGCGAGCGAATCGCGGGGTTCACGGAGCACTTGGTCGACGTCCTCGTGACGCCTTTTGGCGATGACGCTGCGGAGGGGGATGTGCGCGGTGTGCTCGTCGTGGCGGACGACGTGTCCGACGCCGTCGCGACCAAGTCGCGGCTCATTCAAACGGAGCGCTTGGCGGCGATCGGGCGAATGGCAGCGCACGTCACACACGAAGTTCGCAATCCCTTGTCGAGTATCGGTCTGAATGTCGACATGTTGGGTGACGAGATTCACGATTCGGGCTCAGAGGGAGGGCGCCTGCTCGAGTCGATTCAGCAGGAGCTCGAACGGCTCGAGAGCATCACCGAGGAGTACTTGCGTCTCGCGCGCTTGCCCGAGCCTTCGCTCACACCGGAGGACCCGACGCACCTTCTGCGCGACACCGCCGAGTTCGTTCGACGCGAGATGGACGCCTCTGGCGTGGAGCTTTCGCTCGACCTGGCGGCGCAATTGCCGAACGTTGCCATGGACGAACCCCAGCTCCGTCAGGCGCTGCTCAATCTCCTGCGCAACGCGCGAGAAGCAATGCCCGAAGGCGGCATCGCGAAGCTCGAAGCAACTCGCTACGAGAGCGGCGTGCGGATTCAGGTGCACGACGAGGGAGCCGGCATCGGCAACGAAGATCGCGAGCACGTCTTCGACCTCTTCTACACCACCAAGGAGCGCGGAACGGGGCTCGGCCTTCCGCTCACCCAGCAGATCGTCGTCGCCCACGGCGGCAGCATTGCGTGCAAGCCGCGCCACCCGCACGGAACTACCTTCGAAGTTTGGTTGCCTGCCGTCGCACAAACGACTACGGGTTCGTCTGTGCGGAGGGTTGGATGAGTAGAGCAGACGGACGCTCGTACGACGCGTTGCGAACGGTTTCGATTGAAGCAAATGTGCAGCGAAACCCCGAGGGTTCGGTGCTTTATCGCTGTGGAGGTACCACGGTGCTGATCGCGGCTTCGATCTCGGAGAGCGTGCCCGATTGGATGCGTGGCTCGGGCAAGGGCTGGCTTACCGCCGAGTACGCGATGCACCCGCGGGCCAATCCGGAGCGGAACCGACGTGACGGCCGGAAGGGGCGTGTCGATGGGCGGACCACCGAGATTCAGCGCCTGATAGGGCGTGCGCTTCGGGCGGCAGTCGACTTCGAGCGGCTCGGCGAGCGGATGATCACCGTCGACTGCGACGTGCTCGACGCCGATGGTGGCACCCGCACGGCATCGATAACGGGTGGGATGGTTGCCACTGCGATCGCGCTCGACGGGCTCCGCAAGAAGGGGCTGCTCGACAAGGGCGTGCTGCATGAGCCGATCGCGGCGATCAGCGTCGGGCTCCTCGACGACAAACCGATGCTCGATCTTTGCTACACCGAAGACCGGGACGCCGAGGTCGACCTAAACTTCGTGGGCACGCCGGACGGAGGTGTGGTCGAAGTGCAGGGTACGGCGGAAGGCGCTCCGATTCGGCGCGACAGGCTCGACCAGATGATCGATCTCGCGCTTGGCTCGATGCCACTGCTCGCGGCCGAACAGCGCCGCGCGCTCCAGTCGCGCGAGATAGAAATCTAGCGAGTGGAGCCCTGATGCGAATTCTCATCGCGACCATGAACGCTGGAAAGCTGCGAGAGTACGAGCGGCTTCTCGGGGAAGTGCCGGGCCTCGAGCTCGACACGATGGCGTCGCTCGCCGAAAAGGTCGACGTGCTGGAAGACCGGGACACCTTCTACGGGAACGCGCTCAAGAAGGCGGTCGAAATCGCCTCGGCCTCGGGCGTCGCGTGCCTGGCGGATGACAGTGGGCTCGAGGTGGATGCGCTAGGCGGGCGGCCTGGGGTTCGGTCCGCACGCTATTCGGGGGAGGGCGCGACCGATGCACGGAACAACGAGAAGCTGCTCGCAGAGCTCTCAAGCACACCCGACGAAGAACGGGGCGCGCGCTTTCGATGCGCGATCGTGCTGGCCGGCCCAGACGGGACGGAGCTCGCCTCCGTGGAAGACGCCTGCGAAGGTCGAATCGGCCGGGAGCTGAAGGGCGCACACGGCTTTGGCTACGACCCCTTGTTCATTCCCGACGGCTTCACCGAGACGATGGCCGAGCTCGGCCCGGAAACGAAGAACCAAATCAGCCACCGCGCCCGGGCCGCGGCCAGGCTCGTCCCGCTCTTGCAGCAGTTGCAACGGCACTGAGCATCAGCTACCCAAACCGGCCAGACCGCAGTAAGAATGGCGGGTCACGGGGTGTAGCACAGCCTGGTAGTGCGCATGCTTTGGGAGCATGAGGTCGCTGGTTCGAATCCAGTCGCCCCGACTAATCATTTCAAGGACTTGCGGCGCTATGGATCTTGGCGATCGGATTCCGTTGACCTGACGTTGACGTGAGGGGGCGCAACGGGCCGTAACGCCTCGACTAATCGGAGCTGTGCCTGGGCTCCTAGGTGCGCGTAGATCTCCGTGCTTTGCGCCGAGCGATGTCCGAGCTGGGCTTGGATCGCTTTGATGGACTGTCCGCCGGTGGCGGCCTGGCTGGCCACCGAGTGGCGGCCGATTTGGTGATGGGTGAGCTCGCGCAGCCCGAGAGCCCGCTGCACGGTGCGGAGCGGGCGCTTGTGACTGTCGAGGTGAACCGGAAAGGTGCCGTCCCGGGAGAACAGAAACTCGTCTCCTGCGTAGCCTTGCCGGATGTGCCAACGGATCGCGTCGACGACGTCGGGTGTCAAAGCGAGCGTTAGCGCCTTGTTGCTTTTTCGCGGACCGAGCAGCGCGGGGCGCTGCTTCCATCCCCTTTGAACCGCCCGGTCGATGATGAGCTGAGGCGGGATGTCTCGGATGCGGCTCTTCGAGATGGCGTACACCTCGCCAGTCCGCAGTCCGAGTCGCGTCGTGAGGTAGAAGAACGTGTACCACCTCGGCTGCATGCGAAACATGCCGTCGAGAAGGCGATCTCGCTCTTCTTCCGTGTACCACTCGGCTCTGGCTTCGGGGACGCTCTCCATCGGCACGTACGGCACCGATGCGAGAAGCCCCCGCTTCCACATGAACCGAAGGATGGCTCTTACGAGTGAGAGCCGGTGATTCCTCGAGCTCGGGGCGAGCCGCTTCGGCAAGCTCTGCTTGAGGCGATCCATCGCGAGGGTGTCGACCTCCTCGATGAACAAATGCCCGAGGATCGGCCTGATGTCCGGCCAGCAGCGCTTCCAATGGTCGCGGCCGAGGGCCTTCATGTGGGTCGCCGACATGTACATCTTGTACGCTTCGGCGAACGAGAAGCGCTTCCGACCTGCGATGAGGTCGGAGCGCTCTTGTTGTTCGGCTTCGAGCGCTTCGGCTTTGGTCCGGAAGCCAGCCTTGCGGCGACGTCCGTGCCCTTGAAGCGTGAAGTCGAATTGCCATGACCTAGCGAGTTTCCTAACGGCCATACGGTTCGTTCCTTTCGGACCGAAACTTCCGCATCGCCGCGTCTGGGTTCGTCAGGAACAGGTCTAACATATCCAGACGAAACCGGCGCACCCTGGGTCGGCTGCCTGCCATTCCCCGTTATCGGTTTTGCCCCTCGGAAAGTTGCGCGGACTGGAGACGTTCCATTCATGCCGGCTGCGCCAACGCGACTGGTGACGCATCTTGGCGTCCTTCGTCGCGCGCTGTCATTTCGTGGCACTCTGTGGCGCCGGCCGTCATTTCTTGGCGTCGTTTGGCGCGATGTGGCGCGTTTTCTTCCAGAATGCGCATCAAGTGACAGCGAGTGTCGCGAAAGCGCCAACAAGTGACCGCTGACGACAGCGAGTGTCGCGAAAGCGCCAAAAAGTGACTCGACGTGTTAAGGCAAGGCATAGTTTTGGCAGACACCAAAACTCCAGCGTCCTCGCTTCCGGTCTTCGACCCGAGCTCGGACGTGATTGGCACGCTCAACGCCTTCGGCTTATTCGCGCGCGCCAAGGGCCCTCGGCGCTCGGCCTACAACAACCTCCATTACTCGAGACTTCTGGGCCAAGCGATGCAGCCCGCAAGAAGCCCTTCTTCGGCTAGAGTGGACCGCCTATGCCTCCTCCCCGCCGTCGGCGACGACCCTGGTTGAAGTGGTTGCTCGTGGCCCTGTGTCTGTCTCCTGCCGCATGGGCGCTGGTCCATGTGGTTCGCGGGGGTACGGAACTGCCTCCGCCGATGTGGTCGGAGGCGGAGCTGATCCCTCTTCCAGAGCCATCTGAGAAT
>JBLYYU010000399.1:0-11928 GCA_048550275.1 Polyangiales bacterium | reverse complement strand
GGCCGCGTCGAGGGCGACCTCGGTGGAAGCTGGGTTGGCGTTGTACGTGTCGTCGATGACGAGGCGCTCCGCGATCCCGGGCCGCACCTGCATTCGTCCGGGCGAAGCTTCGACGCCGGCGATCCCGCGTGCCGCTTCTTCGAGGGGCAGATCGAGGCCGATCGCGATCGCAAGTGCCCCGGCTGCGTTGAGCACGGCGCCCTCGCCTAGTAGGCCCATCTCGATTTCGACGTCCCTTCCTCGGACTCGGAAGCGAGCGCGGGTGCAGGACGACTCGACGTCCCAGTCGACTACGCGGACGTCGCTGGCTGCTGCCCGACCGTAAAACAGCTTGCGCTTGGCCGGAACGACCGAGGCGCGCTTCTTCAAGGGCGGGTCGTCGCCATAGGCAACGGCGACACCGTCGGCGGCGAGCGCATGCAGGAGTGAGACCTTTTCGTCCGCGACGGCCTCCACCGAGCCGAGGCCTTCGATGTGCGCCAGACTCGCCTTGGTGACGATACCGACGTCGGGTCGAGCGATTTCGGCGAGCCTCGCGATTTCACCCGCCTCGCTGGTGCCCATTTCGACCACTGCCGTGTCGACGGAGTCGTCGAGTTGAAAGAGCGTCATCGGAACGCCGATGCGATTGTTGAGGTTCCCGCGGGTCTTGAGCACGCGACATCCCGCCGACTCCAAGGCGGCGGCGGTTAGGTCCTTGGTGGTGGTCTTGCCGACCGATCCGGTGATTCCAACGACCTTGCCGGTCCAAGCGTTGCGGTGCGCCATGGCCAAGTCGCCGAGAGCGCGAAGGGTGTCGTCGACTTCGATGGCGCTCACGTTCGCGGGAAGTGTCGTTCCGCGCTCGACGACAGCCGCAGTTGCGCCGGCTTCCACGGCCCCCAGCACGAAATCATGAGCATCGAAGCGCTCGCCCCGCAGTGCGACGAAGAGGTTGCCCGGCTCGATCGCGCGGGTGTCGGTCACGATGCCCGAGATGCTCTCCCAGGACGGACCGACCGCGCTCCCATGCGTCGCTGCAAGCACTTCTTCGCGGCGAAGCTGCACGTGATTGGCGGGGATCGGCGTCGCCATCAGGCCGCCCCTCCTAGCTTCGCGATGACGCTTCGAGCTTCTTCGCGATCGTCGAAATGTTCCCGCTCGGCGCCGACGATTTGATAGGTCTCGTGGCCCTTCCCTGCGAGCAACACGCTGTCCCCCGGACGCGCGGAGCGGAGGGCGGCCGCGATGGCGTCTCGGCGATCGACGATCGTGCAGAAGCCTCGGCTCGTCTCGTCGAGCGTCTCGGGATCGAGACCTACACCGCCAGCCTCTCGAGCTCCATCGGCGACCTCGTCGAGGATCGTCACCGGGTTCTCGCTTCGAGGGTTGTCACTCGTCAGCACGCAGAGGTCCGCGCCACTTGCCCCGATTCGGCCCATCTCCGGACGCTTGCCCTTGTCGCGGTCGCCCCCAGCGCCGAACACGACGATCAGCCTCCCTGGCGTGACCGCACGCATGGTCTGCAAGACGCGCTCGAGGGCGTCCGGTGTGTGCGCGTAATCGACGAGGACGGCGACGTCCTCGGGATGTTCGATTCGCTCGAGGCGCCCGGGGCTTCCCGATGCTCTCTCCCAGGCGCGTGAGACCGCATCCAGGTCCAAGCCGAGCGCGTAGGCGCAGCCCAGCGCAACGAGGATGTTCTCGAGGTTGTGCTCTCCGAGCATCGGGCTTCGGATCTCGAGTGAGCCTTCCGGTGTTTGAACCGTCGCCTCAATGCCCGCGCGCGTCGCCGACCATTGGGTCGCTCGGATCTCCGCCGAAACCCCTGGCTCGCGGGAACAACGAATGACTGAACCGATCAGGCGCCCGGCCAGGTCGGCGCCGAAGGGATCGTCGACGTGAACAACCGCGTGCCTTGGTGCGAGCTCGGTGAAGAGCCGGGCTTTCGCTTCGCCGTAGCGTTCCATGCTT
This sequence comes from Polyangiales bacterium, assembly GCA_048550275.1. Lineage (GTDB taxonomy): Bacteria > Myxococcota_A > Polyangia > Polyangiales > Houyiibacteriaceae > SG8-38. The sequence goes on along the minus strand of JBLYYU010000399.1, from coordinate 9,975 downwards.
TCGTGGAAATCGAGGTGGTCGCGCGAAAGGTTGGTGAAGGCGGCGACCTCGAAGGCGAGCGCGTCGACCCGTTGCATGGCGAGACCGTGACTCGAAACCTCGAGGACGAGATGGGTGGCGCCCTCGTCGAGCACTTGGCGTGCGAAACGTGAAATATCGTCCCCTTCGGGCGTGGTGTGCGCCGAAGGAAGATCGGCGCCGGCCCCAAGCAGGCCGGTCGTTCCAATGAGCGCCGCCGTTCCCGCACCAGCGTCGATCGCGCACTGCAAGAGGTACGCGGTCGTGGTTTTTCCGTTGGTGCCGGTGATGCCGACCGTGTGGAGCTGACGCGTCGGCTCGCCGTACACCAACTCGGCTGCGCGGCCGAGCTCTTCCCGCGCGTTCACTACCGTGAGCTGCGGCACGTCGAGCTCGAGCTGCTGCTCCGCCATCACGGCGGCGGCGCCGCGAGCGATCGCGTCGTCGACGAAGCTCACGCCGTCGTGCGTTTCGCCCGGGACCGCAACGAAGAGGTCGCCGTTGCCGACTCGGCGGGAGTCGTGCTGGACGCCGGTGACGAGCGCCCCTCCGAACCCGGTGATGCGGCCTTCGACACCGCTGCTTCGCAGTTGCTCGAGCGTCATACCTGACTTCCGGTCAGCGCCCATGCGGCCCCCCGGGAACCGCTGCGGCTAGAGTCTTGCCGGTCCCCCGAGTCGCTTCGGCCCCGGTATCGAACCGCGGCCGCTCGAGCTCGATGCGAACCACGGCGCCGTGCGCGACTGCCTTTCCAGGCGCGGGGTCCTGCTTGACGACGACGCCCGAGCCTTTGACTTCGGCGACCAGCGACTGCGCGTGCAGCGCGATGACGGCCTGACGCAACGGGAGTGAGCGGACATCGGGAACAGCGCTCTCTCCCTTCTCGGTCGCTTCCTCTTCGAGCGCGGGCTCCTCTTCGATGACCACGATCTCGCGCTTCTTCTGCGCGAGCACGGCGGGGCGACCCTCGGGCGCGATACCCATGTGCCGGAGCGTGACCTCGGCGATACGCCGGAACACCGGCCCTGCGACCGTGCCGCCGTAGTGGGCGATGACCGGCTCGTCGATGACGACGGAAATGACGACCGAAGGGCGCTCCGCAGGCGCGAAGCCGATGAACGAGGCGAGCCACTTGTCCTTCGCATAGCCACCGTGAACGTAGTCGGCCTTTTGCGCCGTGCCGGTCGGCGAGCCGCCGCACCAGCATCGGCTGCATGAGGCGCCCACCGTTGGCGATCGCACTCATCGCCGTCGCGAGTTGGACGTTGGTGACGCTCATCCCCTGGCCGAACGAAACGGTGGCTGCGTCGATGTCGTACCAGCGGCGGTAGTGCCGAAGAATCCCGGCGGTTTCCCCAGGAACGCCGAGTCCGGTGGGTTCGCCGAAGCCGAATCGCCGGAAGCCGCGGTAGAGCTCTTTCTTGCCCAGGTCGAGCGCGATCTTGGCGGTGCCGATGTTGCTCGAATACGCGAGCACCTGCGTGGGCGTCAGCCATTCGTAGGGATGTGCGTCATGAAGAATGCGGCCGGCGAGCTTCGTCACGCCGTTTTCGCAGTTGATCGACTGGTTCGGCTTCACCGCCCCCGCAGCGAGCGCCGCAGCCATGGTGAACGGTTTGACCGTCGAACCGGGCTCGAAACGGTCGACGACGGCACGGTTGCGTCGATGAGCGGTCGGGTGCTTGGACGGCTCGTTCGGATTGAAAGGCGGGTAGTTTGCGAGCGCGAGGATTTCGCCATTCGCCGGGTCCATCACGACGACGCTGCCCCCGCGCGCCTCGAAGGTTCGCACCCCGAGCGCCAGCTCCCGTTCGGCGATGTGCTGGATCGCCTTGTCGATGGTGAGCACCACGCTCTGCCCTTGCATGGAGCGGTCGTCTTCCATTTCGTCCGCAAACACGACGTGCCCTCGCCTGTCGCGAATCGCCTCGACTCGACGGTCTGACCCGCGAAGCCGATCTTCGAAGGCGAGCTCGACACCCTCGATTCCCCGGCCGTCGATGTCTGCGAAGCCGAGCAGATGCGCGGCCAGGTGACGGTTCGGATAGTAGCGCCGCGCCTCGGTGGTCAGCTCGATGCCGGGAATGTCGAGCTCGCGCACACGGGTCGCCTCGTTGGGCGTGACCCGGCGTTCGATCCAGACGAAGTATCGATCGGCTGAGAGGCGCTCTGCCAGTCGGACCGGATCGACGTCGAGGATCTTCGCGATTCGGCGTGCAACCTGCCGGGGATTCTGATCCATCGCCTTGAGACGACGGGGGTTGGCGTAGACGCTATCGACGTCCGCGCTCACCGCGAGCTCGGCGCCGTGTCGATCGTAGATCGCTCCGCGTCGCGGAGAGACGCGGAGCTCGCGAAGGTGCTGCCCTTCAGCCATCTCACGCAAGCGATCTCCGCTGGCGACCTGCAAGTGAAAGGCGCGAACCAGGACGAGCACGGCCACGCAGGCCACGCAGGCGCCTAGCAAGGCGATCCGAGCGCGGAACCATCGCTGAGGCCTGTTCTTCAACGCACCCTCCCCGCCGCGCTTCGCTTGCGCTTCTCTTTCATCGTCACGATCCGTGTCGGTTTCGGTACCTCCATGCCAAGCGACCCGCGGGCGATCGTTTCGATGCGACCGCTTTGACGAAGAGTGGCCGCCTCGATTGAGAGCATACGGCGATCCTGTAGCAACTGGCTTTGACGGCCCCGCTCCTCGCTCACCTCGTAGCCGAGACGCACGGTTTCAAATCGAATCGAAAGATGAACGACGAAGGCCGCTGCGGTCGCGAACACCGCCACACACCAGAGAGGGAGGAAGCGTCCCTTCATGCCGTCACCTCGACGCGCCGCGCTGCACGAAGCTTCGCGCTACGGGACCTCGGGTTTCGGTCGCGCTCTTCGTCGGAAGCGACGATCGGCCGTTTGGTGAGGGGCGAGAGCTGCGCGTTGTCACGGAATGCGTGCTTGACCATTCGATCCTCGAGCGAGTGAAAGCTGATGACCGCGACGACGCCCCCCATCTTCAGTAGAGCCGGCGCGCTTTCGAGCAGCGACTCGAGCTCCCCAAGCTCGTCGTTGACCGCGATGCGAAGGGCCTGAAACGTCTTGGTAGATGGGTCGATCCGGCCGCGACGCGGCCCGGTCGCGCGGTGAACGGCACGTCGAAGGTCGCCCGTGGTTTCGAGCTCGCCTTCTTCGTGAGCGCGAAGGACGGCGCGCGCGATTTTCCGCGAACGATACTCCTCGCCATACTGATAGAGGATGTTGGCCAGCTCCTCGGCGTTGCAGCGAGCGATGAGCTCGAGCGCGGTTTCGCCCTCCGTGGGGTCCATGCGCATGTCGATCGGCCCGTCGTTGGCAAGCGAAAATCCTCGTGCCGCCTGATCGAGCTGAGCCGAGCTGACGCCGAGGTCCGCGACGATCCCGTCGACCTCGTCGATGTCGAGAGATGAGAGGACGTCACCAAGCTCGCCGATGCGCGCCTTACGCACCGTGACGCGGCTCGCGAACTCCGCGAGCTGTGCTCTCGCAGCGTCGAGGGCGCTCGGGTCTCGATCGGTTGCGACGAGCCTGCCTTCGGGCGCGCTGCGTTCGAGGATCGCCCTGGCATGCCCTCCTCCACCGAGGGTGACGTCCGCGTAGACGCCCCCGGACTTCGGATCGAGGTGCTCCAATACTTCGTCGAAGAGAACCGGCGTGTGTTGGAACTCGCTCACAGCCCGAGCTCCGCCAGCCGCTTGGCGATTTCCAAACGGCGATCCTGGTCGCCGAGCACATCTTTGCGAAGGTCTTCGAAGCTTTCCTTGGCCCAGAGCTCGATGTAGCCGCCCATGCCGGCCCAGAGCGCGTCGCGCTTGAGCCCTGCGTGCTTGCGAAGGCCGGCGGGAATGAGAAGGCGGCCGACTTTGTCGACGTCACACTCGACCGCGCCCGAGACGTAGATCCGCTTCAGGGTGACGACGTCCGTGTCGAACTGCGGGAGCGCGGCGAGCCGCTTCTCGAATTCGAGCCACTCCGCCATCGGGTATGCGACGAGGCAGGTGTCGAGGCCGGTCGTCAGGACCAGCTTGGAGTCCCCCTGCGCCGCCATCACCTCGCGAAAGCGCGACGGGACCGACGTACGGCCCTTGGCGTCAATGCTGTGCTCGTAGCGACCTCGGAACAACCTAACCCTCTCGTGCTAATCGCCAGGCAGATGGCACTTGATCCCACTGCTTCCCACTAAGGCCGGAAACTAAGGCCCAGGCTCCCCCGGTGTCAACTTCTTTCTGTAAGCCAAGTGATAGAATTAAAAAGGTTTTTCGGGATGATGTAGGTGGGTATGGGATGCGTGAAAGAAGGTGGGAAGCAGTCGCCTCCCTAGAAACAACGCTGACCGACCCTGGAGGGCTTCCTTCCGAAGACGCATCCGCCATTCCTGGCCTTTCGAAGCCTATGATGGGCCAAGGATGGCAGCCCAGACGCATGCTATTCTGCTGTTCGGTGGATCCGATCGACGAAGCGTGGGCGAAGGTCGAGGCCGATTGGGGGGATCGCGAGGCCCATCGGCGTTTTGTGACCGTCTGCGTGGCCCTCGATAGGCTCCCGGAGGCTGGAAAACGCTATCGGGCGGTCCGCGATTCGGACCCCGTCCGCCACGACGATGCGGTGAAGCAAATCGGCGCCTTGATCGCCCTTGCAACGCAGCAACTTCAGGACACCCGGGTCATCCCCACCCGAAACGAGCACAAAAGAACGCTGACATGGGCTGCGTTCTTTATCATGTTGTTCTTGATGGGGGCGGGGATCTTGCTCTTGCTGCGGGGGTAGCCCCGGACGAGGCAGCCCGCGGTTCGAGATGCAGATCGATTTCGGCGCTAAGGAACTGAACGTGAAGCTCGTGTACTACGGGCCGGCGCTCAGCGGTAAGACGAGCAACCTTCGCGCGATTCATTGGCTCGGGACGTCCGAGGCCTGCGGCGATCTAATGACGCTCGAGACCCAGAACGACCGTACGCTCTTCTTCGACATGCTGCCGATCACCGTCAGCTCGGGGACGGGCCTCAAGGTGCGGCTCAAGCTATTCACGGTGCCCGGCCAGGTCATGCACAACGCGACTCGGCGATTGGTGCTTCAAGGAACTGACGGCGTTGCGTTCATTGCGGACTCGCAACGCAGCGAGGCGGATGCGAACCGGGAGTCGTTCTTGAACCTCAAACGCAACCTCGAAGACAACGGGATCGATCCCGAGAGGATCCCGATCGTCATTCAGTTCAATAAACGCGACATGGAACAGATCCGGAGCGACGAGGAGCTCGAAGTGATCGCGCAACGAAGCAAAGAGCCGATCTACAAAGCGGTGGCGACGCGAGGGTATGGGGTGATGCAGACGCTCCGCGGTTTGATTCGAGACACCTGGACGAAGCTCGAAGAAGATCACCAACTCGAGGAAAAGTTTGGCATCAGCCCTGCTCGCTTCATGAATGAAGTCGAAGCCAGGTTGAAGCACGATCCGGGGCAACGGGAGCGATGATGGAGGACCTGACCAACGAGGCCGATATCCTGATGGGAGACGTGGTTCGTCTAGAGGACGTGCTGAGCCGCGACTCGGTGACCTCGGTCTGCAAATCGTTCTTCAATCTCTTCGGGCTGCCGGTGCGCGTGATCTCGCACGAGGGCGACTTGCTCGCAGACGTTCACGTGGACCGTCCGCTCTGCAACTATCTCAATGGCTTCAGCAGCGGCGAGCAGGAGTGCGCTCGCACGGTCGGCGTGGTTCGGGACCTCGAGCCGAGCACGAAGGCCATCGTCCACCCCTGCTTCACGGGGGCGGTGTATCGGGTCGAGCCCCTCGAATACCAAGGCCGCCCCATCGGGCGTTTCATCATCGGTCCGTACGTGCCCGCGGAGACCGCGGAGGCGCCCGACTCACTGAGTGGCATCGACGACGGTGTCGATGCGAGCACGGCCCTCGAGCACTTTGGAACGATGCCGCGAGTGCGCGAAAGCATCGCCGATGAGATTGCCGCACACCTCCGGGGCGTGATCGAGCTTCTGGTGTTTTCCGGCCATCGGGCCCAGCTCGCCTCGACGATGCAGGTCGCCAGCGTGCGCGAGAACTACCGCGAGCTCGCGGAGAAGAACGAAGCGCTCAAGTCCTCGTACGACGAGCTCAAGCAACTCGATCAGCTCAAGAGCACGTTCCTGGCGACCGTGAGCCACGAGCTTCGGAGCCCGCTCACCTCGATCATCGGTTACACCGAGATGCTCGAAAGCGGCGCGGCCGGGACCTTGAGCGACGGGCAGGCCGAGTTCCTCGGGACGATTCGAAGCAAGGCAGACCAGCTGCTCGGCTTGATCAGCAGCCTGCTCGACCTCGGCCGGCTCGAATCGAGTGGCCTCGACCTCAAGCACGAAGCGGTGGATCCGAACGCGCTGTTTTCGGACCTGGCATCCACCATGGTGCCGACCGCGAACCGGCGAAACATTTCGATCGACATCGACGTGGACGAAGACAGCGGAAGAATCTGGGGCGACAGCCTTCGGCTCAGTCAGATTCTGCTCAACCTCACCGACAACGCCGTGAAGTTCAGCGAAGACGGAGGCTCGGTCCGTATCGCTGCAGCGCCCGGCGAGCTCGAGGCGGTCGGTGCTTCAGGGCTCGGCGCGGCCCTGTTTGCCGCGAGCCGGCCGGCGGTGGTTCTGACGGTCCAGGACACCGGCATTGGGATTTCCCAAGAGAACCTCGGGAAGATTTTCGACGCGTTTTATCAGATCGACGCGGGGACGACGCGTGTCCACGGCGGTGCCGGGCTCGGATTGTCCATCGTGAAGCAACTCGTCGACGGACATGAGGGAACGCTCGAGGTGACGAGCACGCTCGGTGAAGGCACAATCTTCACGGTGACCCTGCCGGCCGCCGATGACGATGAGTGACGAGTTCGCCAGAATCGATTGGCTGAAGAGCCGCTTCGACCTCCAGGGCGACACGGGAAACGTGCTCGTCGGCATCGGCGACGACGCCGCTGTGATCGATTTTGGCAGCAGACCCACGATCATCACCGTCGACACGCAGGTGGAGGGCGTGCACTTTCGGCTCGACCTGCTCTCCCCTCACGAGCTCGGGTACCGGGCGATGGTTGCGGCGGCGAGCGACGTCTGGGCGATGGGGGCGATGCCGAGCGCGGCGGTCGTAGCGTTGACGATTCCGGCGACCTCGTCGGAAGAGGAGTTCCGCGAGCTGATCGAGGGCCTAGCTGAAGCGGCCCGCACGACCGGGGCTCGCGTCATCGGCGGGAACCTGAGCGAGGGGCAGGAGCTCACGGTGACCACGACTGTATTTGGTTTGCCAATCGCCGACTCGCTGACGCGCGTGGGGGCGAAGCCGGGCGACTCGGTGTACGTGACCGGGACCCTGGGCGCGGCTGCGCTCGGATTCGCCGTACTCGATTCCGGCGGCGTGGAATCGGAAGACGGGGTACGGTTCGCCGAACGCTGGAAGCGGCCGCCACTGAATGGCAGAGTCGCCAAGGCTCTCGCGGGCGTCGCCACGGCAGCGGTCGATGTTTCGGACGGCTGCTTGCAAGACCTCGAGCATCTGACCAGCGCCTCGAACGTAGGTGCCATCCTGCGCGCCGACGCCCTACCCACCGCGCCCGGCCACGCAAAGATCTGCGCGGCGCTCGGACTCGATGCGAACGCGCTCGCGCTGACCGGCGGCGAGGACTACGAGCTGCTCTTCACCGCACCCGAATCCGACGATGCCGCTGCGCTCGGATCTCGAATCGGGCAGATCATCGAAGGCACCGGCGTCCAGGTGCTCGACGGGAGCGGACGAGCGGTCGAGGTCGACCGCGGCGGCTACCGTCACTTCTCGTAGAGCCAGGCGTCGCGGCGCTCGTCGTCGAACTTGGCAGCGCCGCGCGCTTCATTCGCCAGCAGATCGTCGATAGGCGCGCCCTGGTCTACCGCTAGTCGAAACTCCGGCCCGCCCGTCAGAAGATCGATGGCTGGCCGGTCGGTGACGAATTCGTACTCCTCGGTGCGCCAACGCGCCTCCGGCGGCAGCTGCGGAAGAACCGCGGCCAACATGCGGAGGTAGGTTTCATAGGGTCGGAACACCCAAGGGTCGGTGATGTGGACTTGCACTCCGGAACACGATCGGCCGGCGTGTTTCTGAAACGTCGGAGTGAGCTCGACCGGCCTCAAGGTGACGCCGTGAAGATCCAGGTCGAGGAGCGGGCCCACGTCCAAGTCGGGCGCGCCCCAGATCTCGAAGGGCCGTGTCGTGCCTCGCCCTTCGGAAAGCAACGTGCCTTCGACTAGGCAGCCGCCCGGGTAGACGGCAGCCGTGTCGAGGGTCGGCATGTTGGGCGATGGCATCACCCAGGGCAGGCCGGTCTCGTTCCAACTCATCGCGCGCGTCCAGCCCTGCATCGGGACGACCTGCAGTACGTCCTCGTCGATGCCCTCGCGCTCGCGCACCCAGCCCATGAGCTCGGCGATGCTGAGGCCGTGACGAACGCTCACGGGATACAGACCGACAAAGGAGAGGTAACCGTCGCGTTGCGGTGCGCCTTCGACACGAGCGCCGCCGAGTGGGTTCGGCCGATCGAGGACCACGACCTCGGTCCCCACCGATGCGGCGACCTTCATCGTGAGCGCGGCGGTCCAGACGTAGGTGTAGTAGCGAGAGCCGACGTCTTGGAGATCGATGACAATCGCGTCCAAGTCGCGGAGCCAGTCGGGGTTGGGGCTCAGGTCCGCGGCGTCGTCCCCGTAGAGCGAGTAGACCGGAACCTCGGCGGCGTCGCGGCTACCGACGCCGACCATGTCCTGAGCGGCGCCGGCAAAGCCGTGCTCCGGCCCGAAGAGGGCGGACACGCGCGCACCGGCCTGGTGGAGAACCCAGTTGGCGGAGCGCAGACTTTGATCGACGCTGGCCGCGTGCGCGAGCAAGCCGAGCTTCCGGCCGGCGACCAGGCGAAGCGCGTCCACGTCACCGTCGGCGATTCGATCCAGGCCCGTCCGGACCCGAGTCAATCCACTTCGCCCATGGCTGGCGACTCGGTCGCCTCGCCGGCAAAGAGATAGAGGAGCGCCATCCGCACGGCGACACCGGCTTCAACCTGGTCGAGGACGACGCTGCGCGCTCCGTCGGCGATGGCGCTTTCAATCTCGACACCGCGATTCATCGGGCCCGGGTGCATGACGATCGCGTCGGGCTTGGCATACTCGATCGTTTTCGGACCGATGCCGAAGGTGCGTGCGTACTCGCGAACGCTTGGAAGGAGCGCTCCCTCGAGCCGCTCGCGCTGGATGCGAAGGACCATGACGACGTCCGCGCCTTCGAGGCCGGCCTCGAGCTGGTCGAAGGGACGCACACCGAGCGCTTCGACGTCGCGGGGAAGCAAGGTTCGCGGGCCGACGACCCGAACCTCGCAACCGAAGAGATTGAGCAGGTGAGCGTTCGAGCGAGCCACCCGTGAATGCGCGATATCGCCGACGATGGCGACGACCAGATTGTCGAGCGTCCCCTTTTCGCGGCGGATGGTGAAGGCGTCGAGCAGGGCCTGGGTGGGGTGCGCGTGCATTCCGTCGCCGGCGTTGATGACGCTGCAACCGATCTTCGAAGCGACGTAGTTCGGAGCACCCGAGGCGTTGTGGCGAATGACTACGACATCCGGGTGCATCGCCTCGAGGGTCCTGCAGGTGTCTTGAAGGGTCTCGCCCTTTTCCACGCTGCTGGCCGAGACGTTCATGTTGATGACGTCGGCGCTGAGCCGCTTGCCCGCGAGCTCGAACGAAGTTCGGGTGCGCGTCGAGGCTTCGTAGAAGAGGTTGATGACCGTCTTGCCGCGAAGGGTTGGGACTTTGCGCACCGGTCGGCGCGAAACCTGGAGGAACGCCTCGGCGGTGTCGAGGATGCGCTCCACGTCGACCTTTGTGAGCCCTTCGATGTCGAGAAGGCTTCGGTGCGCGAAAGGCTCCATCACT
>JBLYYU010000398.1:0-12833 GCA_048550275.1 Polyangiales bacterium | reverse complement strand
GTCGCGATTGCTGTGGTTCTGCTCGTCGCCCTGGCTTGGGGCGTCTTCGCAGTTCCCAACGACCCGAGCCGCGGCGGCCAAGGCATCGTGAAAATCCCGGGAATCGCAAGGTTCGCGCTAGAGCTTCTCGTCTTTGGCGCCGGCGCCTATGCGTTCAAAGCCGTCGGCAGGCCGAATCTCGCGATCGGCTTCGCGGCCCTCGTCGCCGTGCACTACGCCTGGTCGCACGAGCGAGTGGCCTGGCTGCTCGAGCAATAGACAGCTCTGTTCAACGTCATGGCCGAGCGCGCTTCCCGACCTCGGGCCTCGTGGCACCCATTCACCGCCCGCTCGTTGTAAACTCGCCCCGTGGCCACCAGCCCCTTCTTCACGAGCCCCGAGGCGAAAGCGTTCTATCAGAGTCGCGTCGGCTCCTTTGGCTTGATCATCGCGGCCGCCGGGGCGATCGGGTTTGTCTTTCGGATCGTCATCGCCCTGGCATCCGGGAACCTTCTCGAAAAGCTGGGCGAGCCGAGTTACTTGCTTCACGCGGCGGCCATCGTTCCGTGCGTGGCGATGTGGCTCGTCGCGCGCGGCGCTCCCCAGCCGCTCGAGACGGTGCTGGCTGTCGAGACGTTCGGCCTGCTCCTGGCCTCGGTCGCGTACATCGGCATGGGGATGACAATCCCGCCAGAAGTGGGCGCCGACGTCATCACCGCGTTTACGCTCTCGTTTGCCTTCTTTGCGCGCGCGGTCTTCGTTCCGAGCACGGCGCGACACACCGCCTGGCTCGGTCTCGTGATCGGCGTCCCGCTGGTGGGCATGATGGCGGTGCACTACCGCAACGTAGACCCCACGATGTGGCGCATGGTCGGCTACGACACCCGTGGCTTCGAACCGAGCACGATCATCACCGCGACGGCCCTGATGACGACGATGTGGTGGACGCTCACCGTCGGCCTGTCGAGCATTGCCTGTTACGTCATTCATCGCCTCCGGAGCGAAGTGAGTAGCATCCGAAGCCTCGGTCAGTACCAGCTCGAGCACAAGCTCGGCGAAGGCGCGATGGGCGTCGTCTATCAGGCGACCCACGGCATGCTCAAGCGGCCGACGGCCGTGAAGCTGTTGCGGCCCGAGCTCGGCGGCCGCGAGGTGCACGACCTCTTTCGGCGCGAAGTGCAACTGACGGCAACGCTCAAGCATCCGCACACAATCACGATCTACGACTACGGCCGTACGCCGGAGGGCCTGTTCTATTACGCGATGGAGCTCCTCGACGGCGCGAGCCTTCAAGACTTGGTCGACGCCACCGGGCCTCAACCCGTGCCGCGCGTCGTGCGAATCCTGCGCGACGCGGCCCTCGCCCTCGAGGAAGCACACTCGGTCGGCCTCATCCACCGCGACGTCAAGCCGAGCAACATCATGCTTGCGCGGCAGGGTGGGGCGTACGATGTCGTCAAGGTCGTCGACTTCGGGCTCGTGAAGCGCGTGTCCGACGAGGAGGATCCTGGGCGAAGAGACACCCGTTCAATCAAGGGCACACCCCACTACTTGAGCCCCGAAGGAGTCAACACCCCGCACGAGGTCGACGCGCGAAGCGACCTCTATGCGCTCGGCGCGGTGGGCTACTACTTGCTCACCGGCAGGCCCGTCTTCGAAGGTGACACAGTCTTCGAGGTCTGCATGCAGCACGTGCAAGCCACGCCCGCCCCCTTGAGTGAAGCGCGCGGCGAGCCCATCCCGCCAGAGCTCGAGCGCCTCATCCTATCTTGCTTGGCCAAGCGCAAGGACGACCGACCCGAATCGGCGCAGGCGCTTGCAGACGCCCTCGACCAGCTCGACCTCCCACGATGGACTCGGGCCGATGCGGAACGATGGTGGCAGCGCTACGGACCTTCGGTCGAGGAACAACGCGAGTCGATCGCGCCCCGAATCACTGGCCACACGATGGACGTAGTCATCGACGAGCCCTGGTTCGAAGGCGCCGACAGTGCCCCTCGCAAGGCCTAGCCACCGCGGCAACGCCCCTCTCCTCCCTATTGGCAACTCCCTCCGAGAGTGAGAACATCACCGACTCACACCAAGAAGGCGCAACGGCCGCCTGGTTCCGCCGACCTGCCAGATCACCCATGCAAACCTCCCAGTTCACCGAAGTCCAGAACCTCCGCATCCACTACCTAGAAGCGGGCGAGGGCGATCCCATCCTCCTCCTCCACGGCTTCCCAACCTCGAGCCACCTCTACCGCAACATCATCCCCACCTTGGCGAAAACCCACCGCGTCATCGCCATCGATCTCCCCGGCTACGGCCTCTCCGACAAGCCCTTGGACGTCACCTACGACTTCGAGTTCTTCGAACGCATGCTCGAAGGGTTCTGCGACGCGCTCGGCATCGCCGACACCGACCTCGTCCTGCACGACCTCGGCGGCCCCGTCGGCTTGTTCTGGGCACTGCGCCACCCCGCACGCGCGCGCAAGCTCGTCTTGCTGAACACCCTGGTCTACCCAGAGACTTCCTGGGCCGTGAAGGCTTTCCTCATCGCCCTCCGCCTCCCCCTCGTCCGCGACTACGTCGTGAGCCCAAAGGGCATCGTCGCAGCGATGAAGCTAGGCGTCGTCAATAAGAAGCGCCTCAACCGCGCCATCCTCACTCCCTACGCCGCCCCCTTCGAAGACCGCGCCGCGCAAAAAGCCCTCATCAAGGCAGGCTCCGGTCTCAGCATCAAAGGCCTCGCTCAAATCGCCAAGAAGCTCCCCAGCTGGCAAACCCCCATCCGCATCATCTACGGCGAAAACGACCGCATCCTCCCCGACGTCGCCCAAACCATGCAACGCGTGAAAGAAGCGCACCCCCAAACCGAAGTCACCGCCCTCCCAAACTGCGGCCACTTCCTCCAAGAAGACAACCCCGAGCGCCTCGCCGAGCTCATCGCCGAGTTCTTGGACCCCCGCTCGAGCTGATCCAAGTCATACGGTTCGACACCTCCGCCGAGCTAAACGTCGCCACGTTCGAGCTCCGCGCGCACGGCTGCGCCGTTTGATCGCGACGGGTCCCAAGCGAAACAATTACGTATGAGCGGGTAAGAATTACGTATGGAGGGCTCTCGCCCGCGCACCTACGCAGAGTAGGCGGGGTGTCCCGTTCGTTCCGCAACACAACGAACGCGAAGGAGAGAGTCATGAGGTTTTTAGTTGCAACAGTCGCACTTCTGTGCGCGGTGATGGCGCCCCAAACGGTCGACGCGCAAGGGAGTTCGTCGAACAACAACGACTGTTCCATCAGCCCCTTGGGAACCAACTCTAGTGGCGACGTCACGGTCGGGGGCACCGGCGCTCAGGCAGGCCAGACGGTCACGCTCACAGGCGTGTCGGTCACCTTTCCAACGACTTTGGCAAACGACCCCGTGATCGCCGCCTACAATGCAGGCACGTTTGGTCTATCTCCCGGCCTAAACGACATCTATGCAGATGTGACGGTCCGAGTAGCCGCGTCCAACACGGTCGAAGGGGCCCGAGATCTGCACGTGCTCGCGCTTGTCACGGTGGATATCCAAGATCCGTTTCCAGGGTCGATTCCCGCGCACCTCGCTCCCCTGGACGCTACGGTATTCTTGCCAAATAGCGCGTGGACCCCGACGGACCTGAACGTCGAGTTCACTCAGATCGAGTTCGTCGTCGCGAGTGGTGGCACCAGCGTCGACTGCGTTCCCAGCGTCTCACCGACACCGTTCGAAGCTGTGCTGGTCACGCCCCCGCCCTGCGATGACACAATCGACTGCAACCTGCCGAACGGCGCGTGCGACTTCTGGGGCAACTGCATCTGTGAAGCGGGCTTCGGCGGAGCCGACTGCGCCTGTGCCGACGCGATCGACTGCACTGGCAACGGCGCGTGCGACGCAGGCGGCAACTGTGCCTGCTATCCGGGCTTCGGCGGTTCCGACTGCGCGTGTGAAGATGCGATCGACTGCAACGGCAACGGAGCCTGCAATTTCGCCGGTGACTGCTACTGCTTCCCCGGTTTCGGTGGTCCGGACTGCACGTGCAATTCGGCGATCGACTGCAACGGCAACGGCGCGTGCGATGCGTCCGGCGTCTGCGTCTGCAATCCCGAATACACGGGAAGCGATTGCACGACTCTGACCTGTGTTCCGGAAGTCGACTGCAATAGCAACGGGCAATGCGTCGCGGGCGAGTGTGTCTGCGACCCCGAATACACGGGAAGCGATTGCACGACTCTGACTTGTGTTCCGGAAGTCGACTGCAATAGCAACGGGCAATGCGTCGCGGGCGAGTGCGTCTGCGACGCCGGCTACTTCGGTGAGGACTGCGGGACTCCGATCTGCGATCTGGAAGCCAACTGCAACGGCATCCCCGTGGGGATCGGCGCTCTCTTCGTTCACGTCTCTGAGACCGACCCTGCAGGCTCGACGATCGACTGGCAAAACGCGGAGTTCTCCATGTTCGGCGAGTGGGATGTCAATCTAGGCCTCGCCGGCGCCAACCCGCTAACGGTCCCGCCCCAGCCACTGGGGGGCGTCGTTCTCAACGCTGCGACGATTCCCGCAAGCGGCACATTCGTAGCCAACTACCTCTCCCAGACAGGCATTCTCGATTTCAATTTGACCGGGGACTACGTCTGCCCAGCCAACATCAGCGGGGAGATTTGCGGTCCACAGCCGGGTGAGTGGTGGAACACGCCATACGAGGCCACCTTCGTGACAAATCTAGCGACCCTTTCGGGAAGCTTCGTGGATGCGGGAGTGGGCACGCTGCCAACCAGTCTGAACGGCGTGCCGGTCACCTACGCCCTCGACGGCGCCCTCGATTGTCACACGATCATCGGCGCGGTTGAATGCACTGGCACGGCCCTCCTCAGCGCCTTCAAGGGCGTGAACACCACGACAGGGACCGAGGTCAGCATTCCCGTCAGCCAGGTCTTCGTGGATCCCGCGGACCCGACGGGGCAAACCTTGATCCCGGTGAATCTCGAGATCACGTTCGACGCGGTAACCGGCGACGGCCACACGACCGTCGTGACCTCCTCGCAAGCGGCGGGAAGCATCAGCTCGAACTTCGTCATCGATTCGCTGGGCGGCACGCCGGTCTTTCTGGACATCACGACGACCGCCGAGCTTGCGGACGAGGTGACCGTCTGTGCGGAGTACCCTGGCTCGTTCGCGAACGAATGCGACCTCCGCTTGCTCCACAACGATGACGCGGGGCTCGACGAGTTCCTGGACGCCACCTTGGGCGAAGCCCACGAAGACTGTCCGTTCCCGGATGCCGAGACCACATGCGCCAACAACTTGTGCATCAACACGGTGACCAACCAGATCTGTGGTGGTGCAACCAGTTTGTCGCCTTGGGTGATCGCTGAATACGTGGGCAACCAAGCGCCTGTCGCAGATGCCGGTGCCGACCAAGCGATCGTTCTGGTTGGAACTGCCGTGCAGCTCGATGGAAGCGCTAGCTACGATCTCGATGGCGACTCGTTCAGCTACGCATGGACGCTGCAGCCACCGGCTGGAAGCAACGCGACGCTCGTGAATCCGGCTTCCGTAGCGCCGACCTTCGTGCCCGATCTCTACGGGCCGTACGAGGCTTCGTTGGTCGTCACCGACTCCAATGGCTTGCCAAGCGCTCCGGATGGCGTGACGGTCAGCTTTGACAACCTGCCGCCGGTCGCCGACGCTGGTCCCAACCAGGCGGTGCGCGTAGGCGTCGAGGTACTCCTCGACGGCAGCGGTTCGGACCCGAACGGCGATCCGCTGAGCTACCAGTGGAGCCTGGTCTCTCAGCCGGCGGGGAGCATTGCCGCGCTGGACGACCCACTCGCTCAGATGCCGACGTTCACGCCCGACCTTTCGGGCACCTACGAGGCCCAACTCAGCACCAGTGACGGTCTATTGAATAGCCAGATCGCAGTCGTCAGCATCGTCGCGACGACAGCCGAAGGCGACCTCATCGAGACGCTGGAGGAAGCGATTGACGTCGTCAACGGTTTGGACGCCAGCGTATTCAAGAACAAGAGCCTTCAGAAGAACATGGCCAAGCACATCGGCCAAGCCGCTGCCAAGGTTGACCAGGCCAAGTTCAATGCGGCACGGGACAAACTCGAAGCGGTTCTTCGGAAGACGGACGGCTGCGCGAATGTGGGTTCGCCGGATCCCAACGATTGGATCGAGGACTGCGCCGCTCAATCACAAACCTACCCATTGATCGTCCAAGCGATCGCGCTTGTCGACGAAATCCTCGGCAACTAGCCGCGAAGCCGGATTGCGTCACGCAGTCCCCGCGACCCCATGGAAGGCCCCGCTTTGGCGGGGCCTTTCTCTTTTTGCGGCCCAACTCTAGGGAACAGGCAAATCCAACCCGCCGAGCGCCACTCCGAAAGCCGCGACGTGCTCGCCTGAGGAGTAGAGGATTTACGTATCGCGAGAGGCCGCGCGGCGATCCCATCGCATCCACCGACCCCTTGCGGTACAATCCCCGCGGAGCTCGGTACCTCTATGACCACGCAAACAAAACAGATGTCCCCCGTCGACTCGGCCTGGCTGCACATGGAAGAGCCGACCAACCTGATGATGATCACGGGCGTTTCGCTGCTCGACAAGCTGCCCGATTTCGAACGATTTCGAAAGACACTGGAAGTCCGCCTGCTCACCCTGGATCGGTTCACCATGCGCGTGGTCGAACCGCCCCTTCCGGTCGGCACGCCCCACTGGGAGGCCGATCCCAACTTCGATCTCGACGCGCACGTCCATCGCGTCGCCCTGCCGGCGCCCGGTGACATGAACGAGCTCCAGCGCTTCATCAGCGATCTGGCCAGCACGCCACTCGATTTCTCCAAGCCGCTCTGGAACATCCACCTGGTCGAGAACGTCGAGGGCGGCGCGGCCATGATCTTGCGTCTCCATCATTGCATCGGCGATGGCACGGCCATGAACGCGGTTCTGTTTCGCCTCATGGACATGGCGCGCGATGCGCCCATCGGTGACGTGCAGGAGCCCACGACGGAAGCGCCAAAGCGGCATGACTTCTTGTCGACCGTGTTCCGGCCCGTCCGCAGCATCGGAAACGCCATCCGCTACTTGGCGCACGAAGGCAGCGAAAGCCTGCGCCACCCCTCACGCATCGTCGAAGGCGCGGGCGCCGCGGCCGAAGCAGCGAGCATCGTCGGGCGCGTGCTCCTGATGTCACCCGATGCGCAGACGCCGTTCAAGGGTCCTCTCGGTGTGCAGAAGCGCGTCGCCTGGTCCAACAACATTCCTCTGGCAGAAGTCAAAACCGTCACCAGAGCCCTCGGCGCAAAGGTCAACGACGTGATGCTGAGCGCGCTCGCCGGCGGCTTGCGCGATTATCTCATCGCGCGCGACGTCGAGGTGAGCGATCTCGAGATTCGCGCCGTGATTCCAGTCGACCTCCGCGAGCCTCAGCGCGGCATCGAGCTCGGCAACGCGTTCGGCCTCGTCTTCTTGTCCCTCCCGTTGAGCATTGCCGATCCGGTCGAACGCCTCCACGAGACCAAGAAGCGCATGGACGCCATCAAGGCCTCGGTCGAGGCGCTCACCTTCTACAGCTTGCTCGGCATTTTTGGCGTGACGCCCCGAAAGGTCGAGGAGCAGGGTCTCAATATCTTCGGGTCCCGCGCTACCGCGGTCGTGACCAACGTACGCGGCCCCGGTCAAGCGCTCTACATCGCCGGCAGCAAGATCGAGAACATCATGGGCTGGGTCCCTCAAGCGGGGCACCTCGGCCTTGGCGTCAGCATCTTCAGTTACGACGGCAAAGTCAGCGTCGGCGTCATCACGGACGCTGGGCTCGTGCCCGACCCGGAACAGGTCACCGCTGCGTTCCGCACCAGGTTCGACGAGTTGCTAGCCATCGCCACCGAGGCTTCCCCCTAGGCCTTCGGACGGACCCGCACCGGCAAGCGCTCCAGCGTCCGCACGAACACGCTCTTCCGATGCGGAAAATCGCCGTCCGCAAGCTCGACCCAATCGGTGCGCTCGAGGAGTTGCTCCATCGCGATGCGACCCTCCATCCGTCCGATCGGTGCGCCGAGGCACAGGTGAATGCCGTGTCCGAAGGCGAGGTGTTGCCGGGGTCCGGCGCGGTGCAGGTCGATCTGATCGGGGTTCGGCCACTTGCGCGGGTCACGGTTGCCCGACGCCCAGAGCAGCATGACGCGTGCGCTCTCCGGCAACGTCTCGCCGTGAATCTCCACCGGCACCTTCGTCTTCCGAAAGTGGCCTTGAAAAGGCGCTTCGAGCCGAAGCACCTCTTCGACGAAGTTAGGCACGAGCTCGGGATTGGCGCGAAGCTCTTCTTGAACGTCCGGGTTCTGTGCCAGGAGTCGCACCATGCTGCCCATGAGGCTCGCCGAGGAGTCACTCCCCGCGATGATGATCTGAAGCACGATCGCCGTCGCCTCCGCGCGGGTCATCGTCCCCTCACGCACAGCGTCGATCAGCGCGCCCATCATGAAGTCGGGCTTCGGCTCGCGCGCTTCGGCCTCCTCAAACTGGTTGCGGCACCACTTGAAGAAGCGAAAGCCGTTGAGCAGCTTCCACAGGAGCTGTGGTTTGGTGTTGACCCCGCTCAAGAGCGAGATCGCCTCGTCGGCCCACCCTTTGACCTTCATCGCGTCGTCTCGTGGCAACGATAGGATGTCGAGCGTGAGCGCGATCGGGATCTGAAACGCAAACGCGTCCATCCAATCGACTTCACGAGCCGCGAGCACCGCGTCCATGTGCTCATCGACGAGCGCGCGGACCTGCGGCTCCAGCACCTGCACGAAGCCCTTGCCGAGCCCGGCCGTCGCGATCTTGCGTTGCACCCGGTGAACCGGCGGGTCTTGGATCGCCAGCACGTCCGGCGGCGCGAAGGGCAGGTGCGGCGGCACGAACGTCGAGAGACGGCCGCTCCCGCCCGCCAGCAAAATCGCCACGATGTTCGATGAGAACCGCTCCGGGTCCATCGTCACCTGTTTGATGTCGTCGTACCGGCTCAGGTAGTAGCAGTTCGCGCCCTTGGGCTTGAAGATCGGCGCCTCTTCGCGGAGCGCTTCGTAGAAGGCGTACGGGCTCTCGATCGTCGAGTCGCTGAATGGGTCGAAGTCGGTAGCGCGCATGTCGAGTCCTCGCTCAGAAAATCCGGACGCCGAACCCCACCAATAGGGAGACGTACTGGGAGTCGATCAGCCATCGGGTCGGAAAGCCCCAGCTTCCGCGAATGTCGAGCTGGTAGCGGCCGGTCGGACCGAAACGCAGGTCTCCGAACAAGGCCAAGCCGCCCGCACCCCCGTACGTGTCCACCGCGCCGACACGCGTCACATCGTTGAACGCGCCGCCGGCCACGATCAGCCCAAACTCGTGCTGCGAGCTCTCTTTGGCCCTGAGGTGAACGCCGAGCTGCCCCGCAAACAGGCGCTCACTGATCAATCCCGTCCAAGGAAGCCCGGGGACCGGGATCACGTAAGGGCTCACGCCGCCGATGCGCCGCCGAGTGATGTCGTCCTGCCGCCAGCCGTAGTTGCCCCATTGATCGAGCTGCAGCCGAACGAAGCGCCCGAGCGACCAGCCTCCATGGAGCCACTGCGCAACGCTGTACATGACCTTGCCCGGGTCGTTTCGTCCGTCGCCGAGCCCCCAGGGCCGTGCGTCCGAACGCACGTCGAGGCCCAAGTCGACGCCAACGGCAATCCCGCGGACGCGCCGGAATACCCGGTGGCTATCCCACTCCTCGCGCGGCCCTTCGATCTTCCAATAGTTGTACCCGATGCGCGGCTCGAACACCCAGGTGCTCGCCGGGACCGCAAAGCTACTCGACGTCGAGCTTCGATCGCCAAACCACCAGTACCGGACCGGCGCGAGGACCTCGATCGTTTGGTGCTTGCCCGGGTACCACTGGAGCTTCGTGTGGAGCAGCAGATAGCTCGCCTGGATCCCGTACTCGTTGATGCGTTGTCCCCGCACGAAGTAGTCGTTCAACAATTGCGAGATGAACGCCTCGCCTTCGAGGAAGCTGAAGAACGCCAGCTTGCCGTCTGCGAAAGACAAGCGCTCGATCCCGACGTGGGCTTTCGTCGTGTTCCAAAAGAGGCGCAGGTTACCGCCGCCCACAATCCCTTCCCCGAGGCTGTCGAGGCCCACCCAACCGTGTCCCGTGAGTTGATTGTCGACGCCGGGCGCAAAGTTGATCTCCCCGCCACCGATCACGGAGAGTTTCCATTTCTCGGGCTCTGCTCCCGCCGCGGCCGGGGCGAACACGCTCGCGATGATCGCCAGACCCAGTGCGCCAAGCGCGCGTCGCTTTCCCATGACGGCGACCCTAGCCGACACCGGCACGTAAGACCACGCGACTCAAGTCCCGCAAAACGTTTCCCGCACCACCTCGTCGGGCCGAGGGGGCGCCGCATACTCGGCGCGAGCCGGCTGATCTTCGTACGGCGAGGCGAGCACTTCCATGAGCGTCTCGAACGGGCTGAAGTCGCCCTCGCTCGACGCCGCCTGAATCACTTCTTCGAGCCGGTGATTTCGAGGTATGAACGCAGGGTTCACCGAGCGCATCTCACTGCGACGTTCCGAAAACGACCGTGATTCGCTCGCCAGGCGCTGACGCCATCGCATGGTCCAGTCGTCGAGCGACCTGGGGTCCTCGAACAAGCTGCTCACCGATGCGTCCGCCTCCGAAGGCTCGTCCCCGAGCTCGCTCAGTCCCCTAAAGGTCAGTGTGAAGTCAGCCCGGTTGTCGGCCATGCGCGTCAGCAGGTCCTCTGCCAGCGCTTCGTCTCCCTCCCGTGGTTCACCGATGCCGAGCTTTCGGTTCATGCCCGCGCGATAGGCACGCTCGAACCGGTCCGGAAATGTCCGAAGCACCTCGGTTGCGGGTGCGACGGCCGATTTAGGGTCCTCTGCGACGGCTGGCAAGAGCGCCTCGGCAAGGCCGCGCAAGTTCCAAAACGCGATCGACGGTTGGTTGCCGTACGCGTAACGACCCGTCCGGTCGATCGAGCTGAACACGGTGTCGCGGTGGTACTGGTCCATGAACGCGCACGGGCCATAGTCGATCGTTTCGCCGGCGATCGAGCTGTTGTCGGTGTTCATCACACCGTGAATGAAGCCGAGCAATTGCCAGCGCGCGATGAGCTCGGCCTGGCGGCCGACTACCGCGTCGAGCATGGCGAGCAGCGGATTGTCGGTCTCGGCAGCCTCCGGGTAGTGCCGCGCGATCACGTGCTCGGCGAGCAAGCGCACCCCCTCGACGTCCTGCCGCCCGGCGAAGTACTGAAACGTCCCGACGCGAATATGGCTCTCCGCGACCCGCGTCAGCACCGCACCGGGGAGCGGCGTCTCGCGCAAGATCCGTTCACCCGTGGTGACGGCCGCGAGCGAACGCGTCGTCGGGACGCCAAGCGCGGCCATCGCCTCGCTGACGACGTACTCGCGGAGCACTGGGCCCAGGCCTGCGCGGCCGTCGCCCCCTCGGGAAAACGGCGTGCGGCCGGAACCCTTGAGCTGCACATCGCGCCGGACGCCATCCCGGCCGACGACCTCCCCCAGCAGGATGGCGCGACCGTCGCCGAGCTGCGGCACCCAGTTCCCGAACTGGAAGCCGGCGTAGGCGGTCGCGATGGGATCCGAGCCCTCGGGGACTCGATTGCCGGCAAACACCTCGAGCGCCTCATCTGTTGCCAGACGCTCCGGGTCGACGCCGAGCTGCCTCGCGAGCGATGCGTTGAAGCGAACGAGGCCTGGTTCCGCCGTGGGGGTCGGCGCCACCCGAGCGAAAAACCGCTCGGGCAATCGCGCATAGCTGTTGTCGAACGCAAAGAGTGGGGCATCGCGAGACATCGGGGCGCTTCCCGAAGTTGGTGTCGGCACCCGTGATGTCAACCACCGTCCCATCCCGACCCAGCCGCGCCCGTCGCCGAATACCGCCGAATTTCCGCCGGTCGCGCCAATCACTCAGCGAATTAGATCGATTCCTGCTATTCGCGCGTCAGTAGTTGCGATGGGCAGGGCCAAATCGATGCGGATCATTCGACACATTGGGTTTTACTTTCTCTTGCTTGGCGTTCTCGCCTGTTGCGCGGGTCGCCAAAAGGGGCCGGACGCTGCGGTTGGTCCCGGTGAGTCGGAGACGGGCGTTGCGAAGGCCACGAAGACAGGGAAGCCCGAGGAGGATGGGTTTGTGTTTCGACTGAGCGAGGGAAGCGGACAGCCGCAATCGGTGGCGAGCAAGCCGCCAACGTCCGCTGAGAAGCTCTCCCGCGCGGAGGCAACGCGCCTCCTACGCCGTCTGCCTGCGCTCGAGGCAGACGAAGCCGACCGCAAGCGCTTTGCCTTTCGCGATCGCAGCAAGCCACCCCCGCGCACCGGCAAGACGATTGAAACGAGCTTCATCCCGGATCCAAGCGCGGACGCGACAGCGCCCGACGAAGCCAAGGAGCCTCTTCGGGTCACGCGCTTTGCGCCCGAGGGTGACGTGCCGCTCGCCCCGCATGTGAGCGTCTCCTTTTCGCAACCCATGGTCGCTGTCACATCCCATGCCGACACCGTCGCCGATGGTGTCCCGGTAGAGCTCACCCCAGAGCCCAAAGGCCGTTGGCGTTGGGTCGGCACCAAAACGCTCCTCTTCGACCCCGAGGTTCGCCTCCCCCAAGCGACCCGCTACACGGTCCGCGTCAAGAAGGGCGTGCAGTCGACCGCCGGCAACGCGCTCGGCAAGCCGGTTTCGTTCGAGTTCGCCACGCCGACGCTGACCCTCAATCGCTCGCACCCGGTTCACGGGGCGCAGCCGCTTCAGCCGCGGATCTTCCTGGGCTTCGACCAGCGCATCGACGTCGACGCC
>JBLYYU010000397.1:0-2526 GCA_048550275.1 Polyangiales bacterium | reverse complement strand
TCGCTCGGAGAGATCGAGGCGACGGAGCTCGTCGCCGTGAAGGGCATCGAGCTCCCGCCGTACTACAGCGACGCGATGGACCTGAGCGTATCGATCGACCGTGGCGATGTTTGGTACGAGTTCCCGTACAACGAGGAGGGCAGGGCGCGCTCCCAGCCCGTGCGGCGACGACCTCGACTCACGATCGTGGTGAACTACAACGACCAGAAGATCCCGCTCGCCCGTTTCGGGACTACCGTCGGCGGTTGGCGCGGCGAGTTCATCGACGGCCAGGTGATGCTCAAGTACAAGGGCTCGCCGGTTGGCAAGCGGGTTTGGAGCCGGATCTCAGCGGCGCCGATTTGGGTGCCGCCCGAGAGCACGCCCCCTCGCGTGATGCTCACCAAGCGGCGCAAGCGCGGCAATGACTACTACGAGATCAACTACCACACGACGGGCCCGAGCTACGCGTCCGCGTACGGATTGGTCGCCGCGTACCATCGCAAGTACTACCGCGCGCCGGACGGGACGATTCAGGTCGGCGGTGACGAAGGGATTCGGACGCACGGCTCGGTTGACTACATGAGCATCATGCGGCGGCACTCGCACGGCTGTCACCGGATGCACAACCACATCGCAGTCCGCCTGATGTCTTTCGTGCTCGAGCATCGCCCGCATACGCGCTACGGCCAGCAGCCAATGGTGTACAAGCGGGAGTTCGAGTTCGAAGAAGAGATGTACCTGATGGAGTTCGACAAGGGCGGGTACAACTTCGTTCTCGACGAGCCGCTGTTCGTCGAGGTGCTTCCAGGGCGTGTTCGTGGCCAGGTCAAAGAGCCGATCGAGGTTGCGATGCCCCGCTACGACAAGGAAGTCGGCGCGTACGTGATGCCCGACGGCATGTGGGTGAACATCGACCGATTTGGCACGATGACTCCACGCGTCATGCCGTTCGATTTCGATGCGCCGTTGGAAGCCCCAGCGGAATCGCCGGAGCTGAACGACCTCACCGGGACGACGACCGCCGAAGCGGGCTTGGATCCGACCCAATCGGGTATGTCGACCGCGCCGCCTGCCGTGATTCCGATGAACACCGCCGCGGTGCCCGTCACCACGACGCCTTGAGATCAATACGCAATTTCGGCGCGGCCTTTCGCTGTGGATGACTTGGGCAAAACCGTCGCCGCTTGTGGAAAAAGAAACGACTTTTCCACAAACGAATTCCGTTGATCAAAAATCGAGGATCGGTGACAAAAGGGATCGGAAGATCGCGACAGCGAGCTCGATGTTCTTTGAATCAACCCATCTGACGACAGCAGCGAAAGTTGCTGTTTCTCACTCTCACGGGGGTAGGAGGCGAGGCCGCAAGGTCTTGCAGTCGGGAGGTGCAAAGAGCACTGAACGTGTCCGTGGGTCGTGAGCATTGCAGAAGCCGTTGGTCTGATGCGTGGGTCCGAGTCGGGCGAAAGCCATGACGAGGGCCGTCGACGCGAGGGGCAGCGGTGGAAGGCGCGCTAGAATCGGGACGCCACCCAGTTTCACCACCGGGCGGGTGCGAAGGTTCTAGACGGAGCGTCGGTCGCACCTGGCACTAGGGTTGATCGACGACCGCGACAGCGCGTCAGAGGTACGGCGCTCTACCGTTTCGATGGAACGAGGGCCCGCCGAAGCGAGCGCGACGGGGTGACACCGTCGGCTCACCGTCGACAAGCCGGTTCGGAACCGGTGACGGTAGTCTCACGAGGTATCGGGTGCCCATCTTTGAAAACTAGATTCTGGATTGCACGCGTCGGCCTGAACATGCTGCGCTGCACCGTTGTATTGCGAGCGAAAGCTCCGGCAGCGGAGCGGAGTGCGGCATGAGCCATCGGATCCGCCACAGCGCATCCCAATACGCGCCCTTGGAGAGCCGAAAACCAAGGGTTCAGGCACGGCGAGAGTCGTCGCGGAGTCCAATCACGACGGTTTGCTAAACCCAAATCGTCGCTGGGATTCCGTCCGGAGGCAGATCGTAGGGCAACCTATGTGAACCTTCGGTATCTCGAAGCATTCATGCGAAAGAGGTACGACGGCAGCGCACGGGACGTGTCGGTCAAAGCTCTTCCAGTGAGTCCAACAGCTCACGCGGAGGGTTAGCAGGCTTCCCGACGGGGAATGCATCGCGCCGAAACGTGTCGCGCAAAGCAGGAGAGGCTGAATAGGCCCACCATCGAGCTTCGGCTCGAAATCCAGACAGAGTCGGTCGTGGTGAGTGTGACGTATACGCACGCACTGAGCTGAGTGACGAGCTTTCGTTGCAAGGTTAGCGAACTTCCAAAAGGGGCGATCCGTGCCGGATCGTCCCTTTTTTATTTAGACTGCCCGCCCACCCCCACCCGTAATCCTCCCTCCGCGCCCATCGCTTCGTTCGGGCTTGGCGGCGCCTTCGCGCCGGGCTTCGCCGTTCCGGCTCGCGCTACCGCGGGTCGCATGAGGCGTGGTTGGCAGAGGTGTAAGAGGCAGTCGATAGTTACCATCAACGCGCGAACGTTAGAGAGGTTCGCGTTC
>JBLYYU010000396.1:0-14020 GCA_048550275.1 Polyangiales bacterium | reverse complement strand
GCTGGCTGCTCCGGGCTTTCGGAGCTCATCGAAGCTCAGCCCTGCTGCCCATCCTGATCTTCGGCGGGGCGCTCGGGCTCGCAATTGGCCCTATTTTGCCGTTCGCCGTGGCCCTCAAGGCCGTCGACGGGAGCCTACGGCACACGCTCTACCGAAGCGCCGTCGAGGTGCTCTACCTGCCTCTCGACAGCCGGCGGCGAGAGCGTGCCAAGGGTCAGATCGAGGTGTTCGGACACCGGGTCGGCCAGGCTCTTGCATCGGTGCTGATCATCGCCGCGGTTAGCGTTGGATTGACGACGAGAGATCTCGCGCTGGGGCTCTTGCTGCTGGTCGTCGGCTGGCTCACAGCGATCCTCTCGACACGGCGTCAGTACGTGGACCAGTTTCGTGCGCGGCTGCAACATGGCGTCATCGACACCAGGCTCGAATTGGAGGAGCTAGATCGACATTCACTCGATGTGCTGCTCAACGCCTTGAACAGCGATCAAGATCCAGAGGTCCTCGCTGCGATCGACATCTTCGACCGACACGGCAGGACAGATTCGATGCCGGTCCTCGTGCTCTACCACCCCTCGGTCGCGGTTCGGAGTCGCGCCCTCGAAGCCTTTGCCGAAGCTACCGACTTACGCTTCGTTCCGGTCGCGCGCCGCATGCTGAGTGATGACGACTCCGACGTTCGCGCCGCCGCGTTGCGCGCCCTCACCGCCGTCGATCCGAACCGCCAGCTCCTGGAAGAGAAGCTCGATGTCGAAGCCTCGATCGTTCGAGCGACTGCGCTGGTCGGCTTGCTGGGGATGAACCAGGGCAATGGAAGCTCGGTGTCCGCCAGCAAGCTCGACGAATGGATCGGCTCGGGGAACCCTCAGACTCAGTCCTCGCTTGCGCGTGCAATTCGGCACGAGGGCGGGGAGGTCTTTCACGAAAGCCTGATCAAGCTGATTGGCAGCGACGACGACTCGGTGCGCCTCGAGACTCTTCGGGCGATGGCCGTGAACCCGGACACTCGGTTTTTGCCCCATCTTTTGGGGCTTTTGGGGAGCTCGGACCTCAGAGCCGAGGCGAGGAAGGCCCTGCTGGCGATTGGACCCGAGGCTCTGGCGGCACTCGAAGCTGCGCTCTCGGATCCGTCGACCCCGCGCAAGGTACGACGCCGCATTCCGCATACGATCATCTTGTTCGAGCCGCAGCAAGCGGCTGACATTTTGTTGCGCCAGTTGGATCTGGAGCACGATGGGGGGGTGCGCTCGAAAATCCTGCGCGCCCTCGGACGCTTGCAAGCGAATCAGCCGTCCACGGTCCTCGACGACGCTGTCCTGCAGGAACAACTTCGAGCTAGCTTGCTTCGAGTCGTTCGGCTCTTGCAATGGCGCGCGGCGATCGAATCCGAGGACGGCGCGGAGACGCCGGATGCGGAGCTTCTGCGCATCGCTCTTCAGGACAAGGAGCGCGCCGCCTTGGAACGCGCGTTCTGGTTGATGGGGCTCCGACATCCCGAAGAGAATTTCCGCCTGGTCTGGAGAGGCGTGACCAGCGAGAACGCGCGTCTTCGAGCGGCGGGCAACGAAGTTCTCGAAGCGACCCTGCCTGGATCGTTTCGCGAGGCCGTTCTCGCAATCGTCGACGATGGGGAATCAGCCGAACGACGCGCTCGCGCTGCCGCGGCGGCCCTCGGCGCAACACTTCGTCCGATATCGCACCGCGAAGCGGTCGAGCAAATGACACAGGACCGAAGCGAGGTCATTCGGGGCATCGCCAGTCATCACGCCGCGGAGCTCGGGGAAGACGCCGCGCCGGACAGCGTCCAGGAGGTGCAGAGCCTTGTCTGAAGAAGCCCGCCAACCGGCCGAAATGGACCGTTTTCAGCGTTTTTTGTTCCTTCGGACGATGCCAGGTCTCAACGAGGTGCCTCCCGAGGTCGCACAGGTCGTGGCCGCCAACACGCGCGAACGCTTCTTCGCAAAGGGTGAGCATCTCTATCGGGCGGGTGCTCCTGCGATGGAGATCCAATATGTCGTGCGCGGCGAATGCGAGATCATCCGCAATGGAAACGCGGTGCGGAAGCTCGGTTCGCGTAGCGTCGTTGGCGGCGTGAGCGCGCTTGCTGGTGATGAGCTCGGTTACGATTGCATCGCGCTCGAGGACATGGTGACACTCGCTCTCTCGGTCGAGGATTCACAAGAGATTTTCGAAGACCATTTCGTCTTGCTGAAACGCGTCTTGAGAGGAACGAGCCGTGAGGTGATCGAGTCACGTCGCAAGCTCGGGCCGACCGCGGGCTTCGGTCCTGTAGCCGAGCCGATCGCATTTCCCGATCGACCCTTCGACCTGGTCGAACGAATGGCGTTTCTTCGGAAGACCTTTTCGTTTGGCGACAGCGAGATCGACGCGATCGCAGACTTGGCGCGCGACGTACAGGAAGTGCATCTGCCAAAAGGCGAGGTGCTCTGGGACATCGGCGATCGAAGCACGTACTTCTTGCTACCGCTTCGCGGCGTCGTCGACTGCCGCGCCAAAGATCCGGATCAGCGGTTCCAACTCGGCCCTGGCGGTTCGGTCGGCTCGATCGATGCAATGGCGGACGAGCGGCGCTGGTTCCGGGCCGAGGTGGCCGAAGATCTGGTCGCCTTCCGCATCGATCTGGAGCTGCTCCTGGAGGTTCTGGAAGACCATTTCACCATGGCCATGTCCTTCCTCCGGGGAATGGCGACCGGCATCCTGCACCTTTACGATCAGGGGCAGGACCCGCCCTCCTAGCTCTGATCGCTCGCGGCGGACAAGCCTTGCAGATCCACTCGGCCAGCCGAGATGGATCCCTTTATTAACGAATAATTACAAATAGTTGATATCTAACAAGTCATCCCCCTTGTAACTGCGCTTTTGTTCAGTATATTGGGTGGTCCCATGTCTTCTGGGACCGTCATCGATTTTGGTACACGCGAGCTCCGGGCCAAGGCTCTGCCGCTTTCGGAGCTTCTCCCGCGAGCGCGTCTGGTGGAGGTGTCGGGGCGGCATGCATGTGCGCGAACGACGACGGCCGTCTCCTGTGTGATCCAAGCGCAGGCGCGAGCGGAACTGGTCGCCTGGGTGCAACCAAAGGACGGTGCCCTGTTTCCACCAGACCTCGCCGCAGCGGGAGTCGACCTCGATTCATTCATCACGATTCACGTGCCGCGGCATGCAGGCCCATTTGCTTTGGTTCGTGCTGCCGAATGGCTTGCGCGTTCTGGCGCATTCGGTTTGACGGTCATCGACTTGAGCGATGCGCTCCCACCCGGCGCATCGGCTAACTGGCAAGGTCGTCTTCAAGGCCTTTTGCGTCAGCACGATGGGCGCGTTCTCTTGCTCACCTCGAACGCACACGATGACCCTTCTTGCGGCCCTTTGGTTGGGCTGCGCGTCGAACCGCAACGCGGGCCGCTCCAGTCCGATCGTTTCGAAATTCAAACGCGCATTCTCAAAGACAAGGTCGGCATCAGCTCCGAGCTTGCATGCACCGAACCGATCGCTCCAGCAGGTCTGCGAGGCACGTTGTGAAACGGCTGAGCTGTGTCCTTCTTCCGATGCTCCCGTTGCAGATTCTCTTGCGCGACAAACCGCACTGGGGTGCCGCACCCGTTGCCGTCGTCGACGACGAAGGTCCCAACGGACGCATCACGCATCTCAACGTGATTGCAAAGAAGGGCCGTCTTCGCATCGGCATGCGTCAGACCGTCGCGCGCGATCTTCTTCCAATTTTGCGCGCCGCCGTCGTGTCCCCCGAGCAAGCCTCGGAGGTCAGCCGCGAGCTCATACGGGCGCTTCAAACCTTCTCCCCCCGGGTGGAGGCCCTCGGGCAAGCAGGCGCTTTTCAGCTCGATCCCGAAGGTCTTCGCAGGCTTTATGGGGGTTACCGCAACTGGGCCACCTCGATTCATCGCTATTTGCGAGCCCGGCACTGGCGCAATTCCGTGGTCGTTGGCTTTCACCGACAGCGAACGTTTGCTGTCGCGATGGGGCAGGGTGGGGTCCAGATCCTGAAAAACGTCGACGAGGAACGTGAGCGCTCGAACCGCACCTCGATTCGTGAGTTCGATCTTCCCGGGGAGCTTTGTGAGAGCCTCGGCGCCCTGGGCATTGAAACACTCGGTGACTTTCTCGGCTTGCCCGCCGGCGAGCTCTTGAGCCGTTTCGGTGCGCGCGCCAGCGCCCTTCACGATTCGTTCGCCGACGACATGCAGCTACCAATTCAACCGCATGCCTTCGACGAACCAGCGCGCATCTCTTTTCAGATCGATCCTCCCGACGAAGATCAGACCCGCTTGCTGTTTGCGATAAAAGGCGCTTTGCATTCTCTGCTTCATCAAGTGCGTGCACGCGGCGAGTCCATTCAAGCACTCGACATTTCACTTCACTTGGAACGCGCCCCTTTGCATCGAGAGCAGATCGAGTCCGCCTCACCGACTTTGGATCTCATGCTGCTACTGGAGCTCATCCGTCTTCGCCTCGGCGAGATCAGTCTGCAGGGTGCCGTCGAAGAAGTGGAGATCGTCGCCGAGACAGCACACACAGCAGCAGAACAGGTTGCGCTTCCTGGGCATCGACCTCGTCGCGACATGCGCGCTGCACATCGAGCGCTCGATCGAGTGCGCGCGGCCTACGGCGAACAGTCCGTGACCAAGGCGAGCCTCTGCGAAGCGCATTTGCCCGAAGCCTCTTTTCGCTGGGAGCCCATCCAGCGCGCAACGCTCGGAGAGCAGGCTCGCCGGAGCCCCGTTTCCTCAATGGTTCGAAGGGTTTATGCGCGTCCGAAGCCGCTTTCACCTCGGCTTCCGAAGGAGCCAGAAGCCGGCCCGTCGCTCGCAAAAGACCAAGCGATCGAGCACATGTACGGGCCGTATCGGGTGAGCGGCGGCTGGTGGAAACGTCTCGTCGAGCGCGACTACTACTACGCCGAAACCGATCACGGTGACTTGCTCTGGCTCTTTTACGACCGGCCGCGCAAACGTTGGTTCTTACACGGCGTGCTCGATTGAATGAGCGCGTACGTTCCGTTGTGGGTCAAGAGCAACCACAGCTTCTTGGAAGGGGCGTCTTTCCCCGAAGAGTTGGTCGAACGGGCACACGCACTCGGAGCCCCGGCGATTGCTTTGACCGATCGCGACGGCGTGTACGGTTTGGTGCGCGCACAAATGCGCGCCAAAGAGCTCGGCATTCGTATCGTAACCGGAGCTCAGCTCACGGTCGACATCGAAGACGGTGCACAGCATGTCGTTGTGCTCGCCAAAACACGGCGCGGCTACGCTGATCTTTGCAGGGCCCTGTCGCTCGGACACGCGCGTTGCGAAAAGGGTCTCTCACTCGTTCACGTAGAAGAGCTCGAGCCGGTTCAAGAGGCGTTCTTTCTAGCCGCCTCCCCCGAAGCCTTACGAGCTCTGCACAGGACCCATGGGCCGTCATCACTCTTCGCTCTCTGCGCGCGTCACCTCGACGACCGGGAGAAACCCCGAGAGCGAGCCCTGCGAGCCGCCGCAAAAGAGCTCGGTGTACCGACGGTCGGGGCTAATGAAGTCCTCTATCACGACAAGGCCCGACGCCCTCTCCAGGACGTTTTGTCCTGTATTCGCGGCGGTAAACTGCTCTCCGAGGCCGGACATACGATCTGCGCAAACGCGGAGCACGACCTCAAGTCCTCGGCAGAGCTCGCGCGCCTTTTCGCAGACGACCCGGCATGCCTTCGCCGCACGCTCGAGATCGCAGAGCAGTGCAGCTTCAGCCTCGACGACCTTCGCTACCGTTATCCGGAAGAACGTCTTCCTTCGGGCCAGAGCGAACGAGGCTGGTTACGGGAGCTGACCTTTCGCGGGGCGCGCACACGTTACCAAGGGAAGGTGCCCGCCGACGTACGCACACAAATCGATCGCGAGCTTCAGATCATTCAAAAGCTCGATTACGGCGGCTACTTCCTCACGATGTACGAGATAGTTCAGTACTGCCGTCAGCAAGGCATCTTGTGCCAAGGTCGCGGCAGCGCGGCGAACAGCGCGGTCTGTTTCTGCCTAGGCATCACGGCGATCGACCCAGTGCGCATGGACTTGTTGTTCGAACGCTTCTTGAGTGTCGAGCGTGCAGAGCCTCCAGACATCGATCTCGACATCGAGCACGAGCGCCGCGAAGAAGTCATCCAACACGTGTACGAGAAATACGGACGTCGTCATGCGGCGATGGTCGCGAACATCATTCGCTACCGGATTCGTTCTGCGGTGCGCGACGTGGGCAAAGTGCTTGGCTTGTCGCGAACCGATCTCGAAACCGCAACACGCTTGCTCAGGCATCGCGACGACAGCTTCAACCCCGAGCTCCTCCGAGAAGCCGGTTTCGACGGAGATGCGCCCGCCACCCAGCAGCTCTGGTCGCTAGCGAGCCAAGTGCTCGATTTTCCTCGCCATTTATCGGTTCACCCGGGCGGCTTTTTGCTCGGTCACCGGCCGGTCGACGAAATTGTTCCGATCGAGCCGGCCAGCATGGAAGCGCGCACGGTCATCCAATGGGACAAGTACGACGTCGAGAATCTGGCGCTCTTCAAGGTCGACCTGCTCGGGCTTGGCGCGCTCACTTGCATCCATCATGCGTTCGACTTGCTGCGCGAGCACAAGGGTCAGTCGTTCGAGATTGCCACCGTGCCGGCCGAGGACGAGGCGACCTACGCGATGGTGTCGAAGGGCGACACCGTTGGTGTCTTCCAAATTGAGAGCCGTGCGCAGATGGCGATGTTACCGCGGCTTCAACCACGCACCTTCTATGACTTGGTAATCGAGGTAGCGATCGTACGCCCTGGCCCGATTCAAGGCGACATGGTTCATCCATATTTGCGGAGGCGGAAAGGCGAAGAGGCCGTCGACTATCCGCACCCGAAGCTCGAACGCATCTTGAAGAAGACGCTTGGTGTTCCGATCTTTCAAGAGCAAGTCATGAAGCTCGCCGTCGAGGCCGCAGGTTACACGCCGGGCGAGGCCGATCAGCTCCGCCGCGACATGGCTGCGTGGCGCAAGTCCGGTCGTATCGAAAAACACCGAACACGCATGGTCCCGCGTATGATCGAAGAAGGGATCCCCGAGGAGTTTGCGGAGCGCGTCTTCTCACAGATTCGTGGTTTTGGTGAGTATGGTTTTCCGGAGAGCCACGCTGCCTCGTTCGCCTTGCTGGCCTACGTCACCGCTTGGCTCAGGCGTCACCACCACGAGACGTTCACCTGCGCGATTCTGAACGCCCAGCCAATGGGGTTCTACAGCCCGGCCACGCTGGTGGAAGACGCCAAGCGGCACGGGGTGGAGGTCTGCCCGATCGACATCAACAAGAGCCACTGGGACTGCACCCTCGAAAAGCAAGTAAATTCAACCATTTCGGTGCGCATGGGCCTCCGGTATGTGAAGGGGCTCGGGGTCCTGGAACGCGATCGGATCGAGCTCGCGGAGCCGCCGCACCCAAACCTCGCGACCTTCGTTCGCCGCTCCGGCCTCAACAAGAAGGCTCTTCATGCCCTGGCAGAGGCGGGGGCTTTCGAGTGCTTTGGCCTCAACCGGCGTGACGCGATCTGGCAGGTGCGCAGCCTGTCGCGGTTCGCCCAGGACTCGTTAGCGCTCGAGCCTGCGTCGAGTCAGATCTCGTTCGCGTCTCTTGCAGAGGAAGACGTGGTTCTCTGGGACTACCGCGCGAGTCATCACAGCACGCGCGGCCACCCCATGCGGGGGCTCCGCCATGCCCTTCGTTCACGGGGGTTTCCCGAAGCGAGCGCCTTTCACGATCGCGCCCATGGTGACGAGCTCGACTACGTGGGCATGGTGATTTGCAGGCAACGCCCGGGCACCGCATCCGGCGTCACCTTCTTCACGCTCGAGGACGAGACCGGCTTCGTCAACCTCGTCGTCTGGAAGCAGATCTTCGAACGACACGCGGCGCTCGCCAAGACCGCGACCTTGCTCGGTGTGAGCGGTGAGATTCAAAAAGCCGACGGTGTCATTCACTTGATCGCGAAATCTTTGTGGGCGCCCGACCTATCCCTCGCCGAGCACGCACATCGTTCGCGC
The DNA here is from genome assembly GCA_048550275.1 of Polyangiales bacterium. Lineage (GTDB taxonomy): Bacteria > Myxococcota_A > Polyangia > Polyangiales > Houyiibacteriaceae > SG8-38. The sequence continues at coordinate 5,957 of JBLYYU010000396.1, read as the reverse complement.
GACTTCCACTGAGCTCACGGAATGCGAGCTAGCCGAACCCCAAGAGCCCGAGCTGAATGACCCAGTACGCTTCAATGCCGAGTTGGACGAGAAAGAACGTGACCCGAAGCATCACGGCCATCTCGCTCGTCGAAGTCAGATGTACCAGGGACTGCGCCACACGCGCGACGAGGACCCATCGAGCTAGTGGGTTGGTGATCGCAGCGTTGCCGGTGACCAGAGCCACGAGAATTAGTGCAGCAAAAACGGGCAAATTCTCGTAGCAGTTCGCGTGCGTACGGCAGAGCCGGTTGGCGAATGGCGAAACGTCGTCGCCGCTCGGCTGGAACTCGTTGGCAGCGCGCTCTTTCTTGAGCACGAGCACGGTCCGGTGGAGAACGATCGCGATCGTCAAGAGGAGCGTCCAGGCGACGTAGCCGACTAGCGCAAGTACGGAAGGGGACATCTCATTCTCCTAATTGCTGTGAGCCGGGCGGACTATACCCAAAGCGAAGAACGGCGAACAGGGCTTCCGTTTGCATCCACGCGATGCACCGTGCGCGCGCGCGATTAGGTGAGGCGCGGGACCGGATCGCGAAGCGAGAACGTTTCGCCGCCGACGTCGACCTGCTCGAGGCCGAACGAGCGGCGGTCTGTCATGCCCATGGCATGCATCAAGCTCACGTTGAGGCGCTCGTGCGCGGGCCCGACCTCCGCAGTGCTTCCCCAGGCCCTCGTGATCGAGCGCTGCGGAAAGTGCACGTAGCGGCCGGGGCGGAAGTAGCCGCCGCCACCGCCGGCGATCACGTTTGGCACGCGGCTGAGCTCGTGAGTTCCCGTCGCCAGCTCGGTCACCCAGACGACTGCGGTGTTGTCCAGCAAGGTACCGCCGTCTTCCTGCACTGAATCGAGCTGGTCCAAAAGGTAAGCGAAGTGCTCCGCGTACACTCGATTGTACTCGGTCATCCCCTCGATACCCTGCGAGCTGCCGCCGTTTTCGTCGGATGAGTGGGCGATGTCCTGATGTATGTCGATGCCGGGCGAAACGCCGAACTCGCTGCCCGGGATGTCCTGTGTCACGAGCGTCACCACGCGGGTCAGGTCGCAGGCAAGCGCCATCGCCGTGATGCGTGAGAACTGGTCGATGACGTGGCCCTGTGCGGAGAACGACGGGTCGCACCCAGAGGGGGCGACGAGATTCACACCCACTTCGAGGTCGCGCACGAGGGAGCGATGCCGCTCGAGCTTCTCGCGGTCCGCGGAGCTCAGTTTCGGCAAGATCGTGTTGAACTCCTCGTTCGCCATGTCGAGGACGCTCGCGCGTGCGGCGTCGATTCGGTCCGCGCGGCTGGGTTCTCCCCCTCCGCTCGATTCGGGCGCAAGCCCGAGAACATCGTTGAAGGCGGCCTGAGGGTTCTGCTCACGCGGAGCGGGCTGATTGGCGCCCACGTAATTGTACGCATGTTGGTGGTTGAAGCCGTAGACGCGGCTGTTCCAGCGGCCCGGCTGGCCGACTGTGTTGCCGATCTCCTGGTCGATGGAGTGCGCCCCTCCTCGTGCCGTGGACGCGCCCTGGTAGGCCCAGGTGTTGGTCAGGAGGTGCGCCTGGGCGATGTGGTGCCGGTTGGCGTCGCCGGAGTATCCGAGATCAGCAATCCGAAATTCCTCGGCGTACGTGACCATTCGCGATAGCCCATCGACGACGAGCAGCTTGTCGCGGTGACGGTGAAGTGGCCGGAGAATCTGGCTGAACTGCGACTCGGTCAGACCGGCCAGCGAGTAATCGTACTCCTCGTTGTCCCGCCCTGGCTGACGCATCTGCCATCGGCCCGGCACGGTCCCGTGCGGCGTGATGAAGAACACGACTCGCTTCGGAGCCGACTGCGCGAATGCTCGCGAGCCCGGAAACGACGGCAGCATCAGCGACCCTGCGGTCAGCCCGAGCGTCCCGAGGAAGCGGCGGCGATCGAGAATGAATGGGTTTCGACTCATGGGTTCAGCCCTCCCCCTCGGAGCGAAGCCTAAACTCCGGGCGTGTCACGATGCCAACGAGCAGCTCGACGAGGTTCCCGCCGTTGGCCTCGAATTCGGCTTGGATAGCCTCGACTTGGCAAGTATCTGCGGGTTCCATCGGGCGGCCGTTCGCGTACGTGAACCACTGCTTGGCCACGCAGTCGCGCACGACGTCGCTTTGACCGAGCAGGGATTGCAGCTCGACTGCGCCTTCGTAGTCCGCGTCGTTGCCTATTCCGTTGGCAAAGCCGGAAGCATCGACCGGAAGCCCGTTGTCGAGCTCGCGGAACATCCCCGCGGCGTCGTAGTTCTCGAAACCGAAACCAAAGCCGTCGATTCGCACGTGGCAGCCCTGACAAGCGGAGGGCGCGACGCGTTCTTCGAAGAGGTCACGGTTGGTCATGGGACCTTGATCCGGATCGGCTTGGGGTGCCGAGGTGTCCGCGTTCGCCGGCGGCGAGGGCCGTGGCTCGCACAGAATGCGCTCCATCACGAAGACACCACGAAGCGGCGGAGAGCCGTTGGCCTCGTGCGCGAAGCCCGCCAGGAATGCGACTCTGCTGAGCAGGCCGGCACGCTCGCTCGGGTCCAGCTCGACCTCTTGCCAGGACTCCGAGGGCTCCGGAACGTCGTAGAGCTCAGACATCACAGGGTCGATGTAGGCGACATTGCTGGTGAACAGGTCTTCGACGCTACCTTCGTTGAAGAAGGTGTTCTCGATGAACTGCAGCGTCTCCTCCTTGGCGGAGGCACGCGCCTGCGGGCCCCACATCGGGAAGAGCTCTGGAACCTTGTCCTCGTCGAGGACCCGGTCGAGGTAGAGCCACTGGCGGTGGAAGTTCCGGACCGCGTCGCGAGCTCGATCATCAGCGAGAAGCCGCCGGGCCTGTGCTTCGAGCTGAGCGTCGGTGGCGAGCTCGCCGGCATCCGCCGCGGCCAGAAGCTCTTCGTCCGGCATGGTCTCCCAGAGCAAGTACGAGAGCCGGCTCGCAAGCTCGTGCTGCGTGAGCTCGATCTGCTGCGCGTTCGCCGAATCGCCCTCGTTCTCCATCCTGTAGAGAAACTGCGGTGTCTGAAGCATCGCGGCGACGGTCAAGTGGACGGCCGCGTCGAAGTCGATCGACGTACGCTGCGCTTCGAAGAAGTTGAACCAACGGCTCTGCTCCGCTTCGCTCAGCGGCCGGCGAAACGCCCGCTTGCCGAAACTCTCGACGAACTGCCAACCGCAGTCTGAGTCCGCGGTCTGACAGGGAAGCACTCTCGCGCGCGCGGTCGGATTGTTGACCGCGTGTGCACCGATATCCATCGCCGCGGTTTCGTAGCGGGCGATGCGAACGTCGGAAGGACCAAGCGAGAGGGCGTCGTTTTCGAATGAGCCTTCGAGCACCGCGTCGCTCGGCTGTTCGGGAAGCTGCGGAACGCTTCCGCCGAGGAGGTCCCGGACGGTGTTGTCGTACTCCGAGTTCGTGAGCCGCCTCACCGGTGAGGAGCCAAGCGTGATCGCATTCGCGTTCTGGCAAACGAAGGCTTCCTGGCCTCGGGCCGGATTGCTGTCTCCGGCACCATCGGCACCGCCAATTAACCCCTCACACGCTACCAATGGCGCGAGCGCAGCAACGAGAACCAGCTGCACTAACGTAGAAATCGTCCCCCAACGGCTCATACAGGATCATTATTGCGACAGATCCTCGCGTTTCGCCACGCCAAAGGGGTTAAGAACTGCGTGTGGGATAGGCGCAAAGCTCCGTTTTTTCACCCGCTTAGGGCAAAAGTAATAGATTGTCGCACGGACGTTCAGCATCGCGTGAGGGCCTCCCCAACCCAAAAATGTGGGTTTGGAGGGCCCCGACGGTAGGCTTTCGCCGGTGCGACTCACGGCTCGATTTCCGCTGTTTCTGACGCTGTCATGCCTGCTCCTGGGCAGCGCCCCAGAGGGGGAGAACGGCTTCTTCGGCGAGTCGGATTCCAGCCGAATCCATTCGCTCCGGAATGCCGAGATCGCCGAGGTCGCCAAGGGCAAGGGAGGGCGGAGCCTGGCCTTCAAGATCACCTTGGAAGACGGCACGCGAGGCTACTTCAAGCCCAAGCAGACATTCTCCGCGGCCCATTGGTACTCGGAGGTCGCCGCGTACTACCTCGATCGGGAGCTTGGCTTGGGTCGAGTACCACCCACGACCGGCCGAACGTTTCGATGGAAAGAGCTCCGCGCGGCAGCGGGGAGCGACTCGCGGGTCGACGAGTTGGGTATATCCCCGGACGGGGCGATCAAGGGCGCGTTCATCTGGTGGATTCCCGAGCCGCTCAAGCGTGTGCGTATGGGTCGCAACTGGGAGCGCTGGCTGCGAGTTCAACAGTCACTTCCGATCACTCCGTATCAGCGGCCGGTCGACTATCGAGCGGACCTCAATCGGCGTCCGGGCGTCCGCGAAGCAACAGATCCGAGCAAGCCAATTGCGAAGGCACCGGACATCGAAGAACGTCCGGCCGAGCTGTCGGACTTGATCCTTTTCGACTACCTCACGCAAAACGTCGATCGCTGGGGTGGCGACTTCACCAACGTGAGGTCACTCGGAACACAGGGACCGCTGATCTACTTGGACAACGGCGCGGGGTTCTGGCTCGGGGAGCAGCGCTTGGGCCTGATGGAAGCCAGGCTACGTGCGCTCCAACGGTTTCGCCGCTCGACGATCGAGGCGATCCGAAACCTCGATATTGTGCGTTTTTCGAAGCGTTTGGCGGAAGATCCGCTCGCACCGGTCCTGAACGAGAAGCAGCTCGATGGGCTGGCGCAGCGTCGACAGGCGGTCCTCGACCATGTGGATTCCATGCTGGACAGGTTCGGTGAGGCGCGCGTCCTTGCGTGGTAGGTTTCCCGCGTGAACGATCGACTTCGGCTTCCGGCTGAGTGGGAGCCACATGACGCTTGCTGGCTTGCGTTTCCGTATCTCGAGGAGGAGTGGCCGCTCGGTCTCGACGGTGCGCAGAGGTCGATCGCAGGGCTCTGTCGCGCGATTGCGGGAGCCGGCGCGGAGCCGGTGCGGCTTCTCGTCAGGAACAGCGAAGTCGAGGCGCGCGCGCGATCATTGATCGGGCAGCTCGGCAACATCGAATACGTCGAGGCGGAGTATGGCGACTGCTGGCTCAGGGACACGGCCCCGGTTCTCGGCCACAACGCTCGGAGCGCACTCGGCGCACTTCGTTTCGAGTTCAATGGCTGGGGCGGAAAATACGTGATCCCATTCGACGACAGCGTCGGCGATTGGTTGGCCGCGCGTCTCGACGCGGGGAGCTACGACTGTCCGCTCGTGCTCGAAGGAGGCGCGCTCGAGTCAAACGGCGCCGGAACGATCCTCACGACCGCCTCATGCGCGCTCAACCCAAATCGAAACCCCGGCTTGACGACGGATCGATTCGAGGCTGCCCTCTCACGTTCGATCTCCTTCGACCGCGTCATCTGGCTCGAGGCGGGCTTGGCGCACGACCACACTGACGGGCACGTGGACATGATCGCGCGTTTCTTGGGTCCCAACACCGTCTTCTGCATGACCGCTCGGCCCGAGGCGCCGAACGCCGCGGTCTTGAATTCGATCGAACAGACCCTGCGCCGAAACGGCTTGAACGTGATCGCTGTGCCCGCTCCGCCAGAGATTCGCGCTAGCGACGGCGCACCGTTGCCCGCGAGCTATTGCAACTTCTACATCGCGAACGCCGCCGTTCTCGTTCCGGTCTACGGTGTCGAGACCGACGCGGCCGCGCTGAGTGAAATCGAAAACGCGTTTCCGGAGCGCGACGTCATCGGCCTGCCCGCGGCAGACCTGCTATGCGGAGGCGGCGCATTTCACTGCGTCACCCAAGCCCAACCAAGGATGCCATGAGCAGCAACAGCATTTCGATCGGCATCGTTCAATGCGCCCTAGGCGACTCGCGCGAAGAGAACGTTGCGCGGGTCGAGCGGCTGGTGCGAG
>JBLYYU010000395.1:0-3280 GCA_048550275.1 Polyangiales bacterium | reverse complement strand
GGCTCCGGCCAGGATCTCACTGGCACTTGCGCTGAACTTGCTGGTCAGCACGACCAACGGCTTGTCCCAGGTCATTCCGCCTTCTTCGTCGTTCAAATCGACGATCGACCCATAAGGGTCTTTCACCTGGACGACAGGTCCGACATCAATGAACAAACCGGTGCAGTCGATGGCTTCTTTCAACAGGCCGCCACCGTTATTGCGAAGGTCGAGCACGACCGCGTCGACGCCCTTGGCTACAAAGTCAGGGGCCCCAAGAGCTCGGTCGCCCGCGCCGCCAAGAAGTACAGCGCGTTGACGCCCTGGCTGTAATTCGGAGCGAAGACGATCGGCACCCGCTCGGCGGCACGCTCGAGCGCGCCGCGCGAGCCCGAGTCGAGCCCGGTAGTCCCGATGACCATGGGAATATGCTGCCCGGCGCAAATGGGGAGGAGCTTCGAGGTCGCAGCGGCAATGCTGAAGTCGATCACCACCTCGACGTTGCTCAGGAACTCCTCGACATCGGACGTGATCTGAACGCCCGACGGCGCGCCTCCGCAGAGCGCTCCCATGTCGCGGCCCAATAGCTCGCTGCCTTCGCGATCCATCGCGGCAACGAGACTGGCGTCGAGGTCTTCGTCGAGGACGGAGGCGATGCTCTGCCCCATGCGACCCGCTGCCCCGTGTATCGCCACTTGCACCATGGAGACGGCATCGCAGATGCGGCTGCGAGCGTCAATCGGCTACCTAGGTTGACGAGCGGCCGGCGCTGAGCTCGACCAATCGATCGATCAGGAAGCCGCTTTGTTCGAGCGCTTCGTCGGTGAAGTCCCCAAAGAACGCGCGCACCTCGGCGAAAACCTGGTCGAAGGCAGCCTGGTCCCCATCGGCAAGAATCCGCGCGAGGTCGGCGGCGGCTTTCTGGAAATCGGCGATCACTTTCGGGGAGTCGGGATTGAGCATCTCGATCGGCCCGTACAGCTCCGGAGCCTGCGCGAAGTGGCGGCCGGTGACGTAGGTTTCGAGAAGGTACGCGGGCGAGGTGAAACGGAGCGTTTCTTCGAGGGGCGCCCCAGCGCGGCTCAGGGCGAGCCCTAGCACCTGCGTCTTGAAATGCTGCAGAACCTGGACAACTGCCATCATCGAGTCGTGCTCGGACGGTGTCGTCTCGGTGATAACCAAACCCCGCGCAGCAAACATTTGCCGCGCCCAGTCGAGCCAAGCGTCACCACGGCCGGGGCAGATCACCACGCGCTGGCCCTGGTACGTATTCACGCCCGGACCGAACATCGGATGCGTCCCGACGACGCTCGCTTTCGTCGAAGCCATCATCGCGGCGACCGGGTCGGCTTTGATCGACGTCACGTCCATGAGGAGGGCGTCCTTGCGAACGAGCGGGCCGAGCTCCTCGATCACATCCCGGGTTTGTCGAATCGGGACACTGATGATCACGACGTCCGCCTGGGCAACCGCGTCGGCCGGCCGGAGCTCCGTCTCGAGGTCGGCGCTGAGCACCTGGTGCCCGAGATCCGAGAACAAGGTGTTCAGCGAGCGACCCATTCCCCCTTCGCCGCCGACGATCGCTACGGTCTTCGAATCGACGTCGGGCGGGACCTCCGCGCGCAGGGCCGCCTGGCGCTCGCGGCTCATGAGCATGAGCTGCCGCCAGACCGATTCGATGCTGTCAGCCGGAAGCCCGAGCTCCTCTGCGCGGGTGCAACGATCGTCGAGGACCCTCCGTTCTCGAGCCAGATCGCGGATCCGAACCCGGTGCGAACGCTTCTGCGCCGCAATCTCCGCCACGACGTCCATTCGCTTCACCAACAGGCCGAGCAGCTCGTGGTCGAGGGCGTCGAGCGCGCCTCGGAGCTCCAAAAGCGGTCCTTTGTCGGGATTCTCGTCGGTCATGGGTTGGTTTTACATCGAAGAAGGGCGTCCGCATAATGCGCGCCCGTGAAGCGACTGCAACTCCATCATTGGATCCTGATCGCCATGGGTCTAGGCGCCGCCCTCGGGCTGACCCTCAACTGGGCCGGCGGCCAAGGCATGGTCGACCCCGACATCGTCGGCAAGGTGGCGACCGTCGGCAAAGAGATCGGGGATCTGTTCCTGCGGCTCCTGCAGATGTTGGTCGTCCCGCTCATCATCTCGTCACTGATCACCGGTGTCACCGGCATGGGCGACCTTCGGACCCTCGGTGCGATCGGCGGCCGCGCGATTGGCTTCTACCTAACCACCAGCTTCCTCGCGATCGTGACGGGCATCGTGGTCGTGAATATCATCCGCCCGGGCGCAGGGGCCAATCTCGCGATGCTCGAAGACGGCGCCCCCACCGGCGCCCTACTCGCCGAGGAGCCAAAGAGCATCGGAATCGTTCTTTGGGAACAACTCGAAAGCCTGATCCCGAAGAACCCACTCGCCGCGGCAACCGAAGGCGACATGCTCCCCGTCATCTTCTTCGCGCTCCTCATCGGCGTATTCATCAGCGTCGCCGAGCACCGCGAAGGCTCGAAGGACGCCAGCATCGTGCGGAGGTTCTTCTCGGGGCTCTTCGACGTGATGATGCAGATGACCCTCTTCGTCGTGGAGTTCGCACCGCTCGGAGTCTTCGGCTTCACTTTGTACGCGGCCGCCGGCAAGGGCCCCGCAGCGTTCCAGGTTCTCGGCTGGTACGTTCTGACTGTCTTCATCGCGCTCATGATTCACGCGACGGTGACGCTGCCGGTAATCTTGAAACTTCGAACCGGCCGCTCGCCTATCGCGTACGCGCGCCAGCTCATGACCGCCCTGGTCACAGCGTTCAGCACTGCGTCGAGCAACGGCACTCTTCCCTTGACGATGGAGAACGCCGAAAAGGCGGGAGTGAGGCCACAGGTTACTTCGTTCGTGCTTCCGCTGGGCGCGACGATCAATATGGACGGCACCGCTCTCTACGAAGCGGTCGCGGTTCTGTTCATTGCACAGGTTTACGGGGTTGATCTCACGCTCGCGCAACAAGCACTGGTCGCATTGACCGCCCTCCTCGCCAGCATCGGCGCAGCGGGGATCCCGCACGCCGGGATGGTCATGATGGTCGTGGTGCTCAACGCAGTTGGACTGCCAACGAGCGCAGTCGCCTTGATCCTCGCCGTGGACCGTATCCTCGACATGCTGCGAACGACGGTGAACGTCTGGTCTGACTCGATCGCCGCGGCGGTGGTGGACGCTGGGGAGTAGCGGCGGCAGGACGGGGCGCGGAAACATAGAGGTGGTACCTGGGTCATCGGAGAACGGCTCGCGACGCACGTGCTCGCGATCGGGG
>JBLYYU010000394.1:0-7983 GCA_048550275.1 Polyangiales bacterium | reverse complement strand
GAACGAGGTCCGTCGCTGCTACCGGCGCTTGGGTTTCGGCGGGCGCAAGCCAGTATGCAACGGCAGCGACTCCGAAGCCCAGGACCAAGATCAGCAAGGCCCAGGGAACCATCGACGGCCGGCTGTCCCGTGGGATCACCGAGCTCGGCTGCACGGCGCGTGGCGCGCGCAGGTCCGCCTTCGGCTCCTCTACTTCGAACACCTGCGCGTAGGTTAGCGGCGGCGGATCGACCTCCGCAGGCTCGTGGTACTCGACGTCGGCGCTCCGGTGTTCGTCCGCGCCGCGTTGCACGGAGTCGTCGATCGTCCGATCGCTCGGCGGCCTCGAACGGACAAACGCAGCCGGTGGCGGATCCGAATCGATAGCGACGATGGCCTCTTCGATTTCCGGATCCTCGCGCAGCTCTTCCAATGAATGGTCCCACTGCCCAACTTCGATCGTTTCGCGAGCGGACACCTCTTCGATTCGCTCGATTTCGGGAACCCGACCCGCCCAGTTGAGAATGGTGCCACCCGCATGCATCGCGCTTCCCGGAGTCGCGGCCTGGAACCCGTCCAACGTGTTGCGGCGACGCGACGTCGGCGGCAAAGGGGGCGGATCCCGTTCGGGCGGCGGAGCGGGCTCCCAACCCGACCCTGGCTCGAACGGCACCTCGCTCGCGGGCACGAGGGAGGTCGGTTCCTCTGGTGGCTCGGGCAGCGGAGTTACGACCGAAACCGGCGTCTCCATCCGATCCGAGGCCGGACGGGGCAGTTCGGAAGCGGTGATCAGGGCAGATGGGGGCGGCGCCGGTGGCGCAGGCACGGATGGTGTTGCGGGTTCCGAATCGGACAAGTACGGGGTCACGGACACCGGCGCCGACGCCGAGCCGCTCGGCATTCGGGGCGCCGAAGGGACCGCAACCTGCTGCTCGCCAACCAAGCCCGCCGGGCCCGGAATCGTGTGGACGCCTTCCCGCAACGGCGCTGCGGGAGGTCGCACCGTGACGTCGGTGAAAACGGGAATGCTATCCTGCTGACGCCCGACTTCGCGGACCATGCCTTCGAAGTACAGATCGACCACCTTTCGAAGGCCCTCGACGTGGTCGCCTCCGTGCGCGAGGACGACTCGAGCGATCGTTCGATCGCCGTCGATCAATCGAAGCATGTCGTTCTGTTCATCGGGCATCTCGCGGAGTCGCTCGCGAAGGACGCCCGCATCGACTTCGAGCACGGTGTCAAACGCGGGCAAGAGCTCGGAGAGACGGCTCCACTCGTCGAGTCTTCGCATCCCTTCCATCAGGAGCGCCTGTGTCGTCCGATGGACGGTGCGCTCGCTAAGACTGACTCTCCGGAATTCGAGGTGGAAGGTCCCATCGCGCCAGAGCAACTGTCGGTAGACTGCGTCCTCACCGGAAAGCTCCTGCACCGTCGCGTTGATCACAGCGCCGGAGTCGAAGGAGATCATTCCCTCCTGGCCGTCCGCCGCGATCAGAGTGAGCACCCCTGACTTCCGACTGACGTCGATGGTTTGCAAGAGATCGACGACGCTCATCTCGGACAGCGAGCCGCTGAACTGCGTCCGGCCGTCGCTGCTCCGGTGCGCAAGCCCCGCGCGCGTCTGTCGCGCGAGCTCGATACCCACCCTAGCGATGACCTCGCGAATGTAGATCGGCTTGGTCAGGTAGTCCTCGACACCGAGCTCGAGCCCGCGGATCTTGCTCTCAATCGAGACGTCGCTCGACAAGAACATGAAGGGGATGTCAGCCCACTCCCGATTCTGGCGAAGCTGCTCGACGAACTCGAAACCGTTCATGTCGCCGAACGTCGTGTCGGAGAGGATGAGGTCCGGCTTGTTCGCGTGCAGAATTTCGAACGCCTTCCCTACGCTTGGACAGCCGGCCACGTTGTAGCCTGCGTTGCGCAGGCTCACCTCGAGCACTCGCAGGCTTCGAGGATCGGCATCGACGACGAGTAGGTTCTGCTTGGTCACTGCTACCTTTTGACAGCGGAAGTGTGCGAATGGGCGCACTGCGATGTCAAGCGCGCCTTCGGGTTTCCGAAGGTGATCATCGGCGCAGTATCCCCCGCGAAATCATGCCGCTACGTTCCGCCGTCCACGGGGTCGGACTCCATACGTTCGGACTCCGGACGGCAGACACCTGAAAGACACGCCAAGCCCTCCTCGCACTGCGCCGTACGCGTACAGGGCTCATCGAGCTGCTTCACGCTGAGGTTGCGCTCGCAACCGAGGGAGAGCAGGCAGAACGAGAGCCAGATGAGGCGCCGAGACATCGCGCCGACAATAGCTCAGGCGGCGATCGGGGACCACGCCTGATCACGCAAACACTGCTAGGCTCCCGACGTGGACATCCGGCTGCTGATTCCCGAGCTCTTCGAGAAGCTCAGCCTGATCGCGACCTGCGGCCTACTGGGCGTTCTCGTGCCCCCGCTTCGTAACCGCCTTCTGGGTGTCGGCCAACCCCGAGACATCGCGGTCGTCGTTATCTTCGGGCTGCTGTTTTCACTTTGGGGCTCGACGATGGGCTTCGACTGGCTCGGCCACCACCTCAACCTTCGCGCGATCGGGATCATGATCGCGGGAATTCTCGGAGGCCCTCGAGCCGGTGCCTTGACCGGGTTGCTGGGCGGCGGGTTCTATGTGACCCGAGTCGCACCCGAGGCCTTCCCTTGGGCGCTGATCGCCTCGGTTCTCGACGGCTGGCTGGCAGGCCGGATGTCCGTCCGGCGGGAGCAGATGTTCATCGGTTGGCGAGTGCTTGGCGCCGCGGCGATGGTTCAGCTCGCCGGCCTGACCGTCACGGCGGCTGGCATGGCGTTCTCCGGCGGAAACCCCATCGACGCGCTTCCTTCTCTCGCGGCACAACTTGGCGGAGTGGCCGTAGGTGTAGCGCTCTTCGTGAACGTGGCGCTGGTGGTAATCAGCCGCCAGGAACAAGCCGTGGCGCTGGTGGAAGCGCAGGCCGCCGCGAACGCGCTTTCACTCAACGCGCTGCGCAGCCGGCTCGAACCTCATTTCCTGTTCAATGCCCTCAACACGCTGCGCGCGACCATTCGACGCGACCCTGAGCAGGCACGCAACCTCGTATCGGATTTGGCCGACCTCTACCGCTACCTCTTGCACCACCCCCACGACGCCTCGGTGATGAACGAGGTCGAGCACGCCTGCGCCTATCTCGCTATCGAACGGGCTCGACTCGGAGACGAACGCCTCGCCGTCCAGACCTCGGTGGACGAGAGCGTCCGTGACACACGCATCCCCGCCCTACTCCTTCAGCCGATCGTCGAGAACGCCGTCAAACACGGGATCACGCCGAAGCAGGGGCTCGGGAAGATCACCATCCGGGCCTCGGACGTCGGCGATCGTCTGCGTATAGAGGTCGAGGATGAGGCGGACGGACCGCAGCACGGGCCGCCTACCAAAGGTTCGGGCATGGCCCTTGAAACCCTTCGCAAGCGGCTCGATCAGCAATATGATGGGCGCGCCAATCTGCGGCTTTCCTCCCTGGAACGGGGTACGCTGGTGACCGTGGAGCTGCCCAAGCAAAGTGAGATGCCAGGAGGGTCGGCATGAGCATTCGCGCGATCGTCGTCGACGACGAGCCTTTGGCCAGAGACGAGTTGCGGTTCATGCTGGGCCAGTGCGAAGAGGTCGAGGTCGTTGGCGAGGCACGCAACGCCCCCGAGGCCCAGTCCCTCTGCGACGAAGAGCAACCCGATGTCGCTTTCCTCGATCTTCGAATGCCCGGCCCTGACGGCGTCGCCCTGGCCGAGACCTTGATGTCGAGCCATCCGGATCTCCGAATCGTCATCGTCTCCGCCCACGACGAGGGCGCGCTCCGTGCGTTTGAAGCGCGAGTGGCGGACTACCTGCTAAAGCCCGTGCGGCTCGAACGTTTGCGCCAGGCGGTGGAGCGGGTGCGCGAAGAACCGACAATGGCTGCGAACAACTCGGAGCGACTCGACAGGATCGCGGTCCGGCGAAAGGACGCGTATGTCGTGCTTGAGCTCGGGGACGTAATCTATTTCGAAGTCAAGGATGAGCTCGTCTGGGCGGTGACCGAACAAGACCGATTTGCAATCGACAAGACCCTGGCAAACTTGGAAGACGAGCTCGATTCCGAGTCGTTCTTCCGATCGCACCGCGGTTTCATCGTCCGCTACGATCGAATCCGAGCGATCGAGCCGACGGGCGCCGGCACCTATCAGCTCTTGCTCGACCATCCCGAGGAGCCGAAGGTCCCGCTCGCTCGCGAGCGCGCCAAAAAGCTTCGCGAGCGCATCCCGTTTTCGGGCTGAGCGACGCCCCATCCGAAATCACTTAGCGTTTCGGACTTCTGGTGGTAAATCCCCCGGCATGAGGGGGACATCATTGACTCGTTTGCTCACGCTCATCGCGATCGGCGCATTGTTAGCCACGACCGCCTGCAAGAAGGGCAAGGATAGCGAAAACGCCGCGGACCAGAAACGCGAACCGCCGCCCCCCTCGGGAACGATGAGCCTCCAAGGGATGTACTCATACATGGCGGATGCGGGCGTCTTCCTCGACTGCGCGACGCGGGAACAGTGGCCGGTCGCGATGGAGGCGGACAACGCCGCGCTCGAACGGGCCTACAGCCAAGCGAGCATCGCCGCCGGCTCGCCGCTTCTGGTCACGCTCGAGGGTCGCCTCGACTCACGCCCCAAGGTCGACCGCCGCGGCAAGGAGACCAACCTGATCGTCCAGCGCTTCGTGCGCACATGGCCTAGAGAAACCTGTGGAAGCATGAAACCCGCGAACCTAGAAGACACGCGCTGGGCTCTGTTGGAGTTGAACGGCAAAACCATCACCGTGAAGGTGAACGACCGGGCGCCGTACCTCGAGCTCAACTCGAAGAAGGCAAGCGCCTATGGCTTCGGCGGATGCAATCGGTTCTTCGGTTCGTACGAGTCTTCTGGACACTCGCTCAGCTTTGGCGCGATGGGCGCCACGCGAATGGCTTGCCCCGAGGGCATGAACGAAGAACAGGAGCTCTTCACCGCCCTCAGCGCCACGACACGTTACGAGATTCACGGCTCGAAGCTCATGCTCTTCGCGGACAAGCAGCTGGTCGCTCGATTCGAGGGAATTCCTTCGCCGGAGTAGAAACCGCGACCGGCATGTTTCGTTCCGGGTCCTGGTCGACGTCGGGAGGGCGCCCGAAGACGATCCTTTGCAGGACCCCGGCAAAGCCTTAGCCTACCGAGGTCTCCTGGAAGTCGGCCGCATGACCTTTGTCTTTGGTGAATTCGAGCTCGACCCGGCACGCCGGGAGCTCCGCGCGTCGGGTCAAGTGCAGACGCTTCAACCGCAGGTCTTCGATCTTCTGCTCTACCTCGTCGCGAACCATCAGCGGGTCGTCCCAAAGCACGAGCTGCTCGAGAGCTTGTGGCCGGATGCGATCGTCACCGAGAGCTCTCTCCAGCGCGCGGTGAGCTTGGCGCGGAGCGCCCTGGGGGATCGCGGCCCGGAGCTCATTCAAACCTTCCCGCGTCAGGGGTACCGTTTCGTGGGGGCGATCGAGAACGATCGCGAAGCAGGGTCGCAAGCTCGATTTCAGCCCCGCTACGCGCAGAGCGGGGACTTGCACATCGCCTACACGACCCTTGGCGAAGGCGACACCGACATAGTCGTAGTCAACGGGTGGATCTTGCCGATGCGGGCGATGTTCCAGCACCCGAGCACGCGAGGCGCCTTGGAAGCGCTCTCGAAGATCGGCCGCATGATCACCTTCGACAAGCGCGGCACCGGTCTATCCGACCGCGCCAAGTCACTTCCGAGCCACGAACAACGCATGGATGACCTGCGGGTGGTCCTCGAGGCCTGCAACTCGGAGCAGGCTATCGTTGTCGGCTTTTCGGAAGGTGGCGCGCTCGCGATGTTGTACGCAGCGACATACCCAGAGCGGACGCGAGGCCTGGTGCTTTGCGGCGCCTTCGCGCGCATGACGAAAGATCACGACTACCCATTCGGATACGCTCCCGAAGAGATCGAGAAGCTCAGGGGCTACGTCCGAGGCGCCTGGGGAAAAGGGGCCTCGCTCCGTCCGATCGCGCCCCGAGAAATGAGCAAGGACCCCGAGTATGTCGATTGGGTCGCCTTTGCCGAACAGGAGGGGACCAGCCCGGGCGGCGCCCTCGACCTGCTCGACATGAACGTCCGGATCGATCTCCGTGCGTTGCTACCGACCATTCGCGTTCCGACAGCGGTCTTGCAGGCTTCGGACGACGGCATGATCCATCCAGGTAGCGGTGCGTACCTCGCAAAGAATATTCCGGGGGCACGCTTCGTGGAAATCGAGGGCAGCGATCACGTGTTCTTCTTCGAAACCGAGCATGAGATCTTGAACGCGGTCCGCTGGGTTCTCGAGCAAGATCCGCCCGAAGCCGAGGGAGACCGTTTTCTCAGCACCGTGTTAGCGGCTGGCGCGAGCTCTGAGCTAGACGAGGACACTTGGAACGATCAGGTCCGACAGTTTCGGGGCCACACCTCGCCCGAGAAACGCCACGCGTACTTCGATGGACCGGTTCGCGCAGTTCAATGCGCGGTCGCCTTGGCCAACGCGTGTTCTGCTTCGTTTGGCGTGCACACAGGCCAGATCGTTCGCAAAGGCCGGACGGTGAGCGGCCCTGCGTTCGAGCTCGCCGAAGCGATCGCCGCAAGAGCGCCGGCGGGCGAGGTCTGGGCCTCGCGCGTGCTCGTCGATTTGGTCCCCGGAACCGACCTCGTGTTCACGGAAACCGGAGAGAGTGCACGTGCGGAAGACCGTGAAATCCCACTGTTTTCGGCGCGACCCAAGAGCTAAGGATTCGGTAAGGGTCCCAAGAGGACCTTCGCAGGCCTCCTCCGTACCTTGGGCAGAAAGGAGGCAAACATGCCGTACTCCAACGCAGCTCGATCTCTCGAAAACAACGCCACCCGTCACTCCGCCCTTGTGGGCAGCCGGTTCTGCGGCCCCCCGAAGTCCGGCAACGGGGGCTACAGCGTCGGCCTGCTCGGCAAGCATCTCGGCCCGGAGGTCGAGATCACGCTGAAACGCCCGATTCCGCTCGATGACACCATGCACGTCGTCGTGGAGGGTGCGGGAGCGGCAACGCTCGTTCACGGCTCGATCGAAATCGCGAGCGCCCGCACTGCCGAGCTGGACCTGGACATTCCCGAAGCCGTGAGCTTCGACAGTGCAGCCGAAGCCCGATCCAAGTTTCCCGGATACTCGGCGCATCCATTCCCCAACTGCTTCGTCTGCGGAACCCACCGTTGTTCCGGCGACGGCATGTGCCTGTTCACCGGGACGATCGGCGACGGGGTAGTCGCAAGCTCCTGGGTTCCCTCGGCAGAATTCACGACGAATGCAGGCCCGGTGTCGGCGGAGCTAGTCGGCGCAGCGCTCGATTGCCCCGGCGCCTGGGCTCTGATCGACCGCTACGCAATCGAGGGTCCGTTCGTGCTGGGACGGATGACTTACCGTCTGAGCAAGCCGATCTACGCAGGCGAGCAATACGTGGTGCAAGGCTGGGCGCAAGGCCGCGAAGGCCGCAAGTCATTCTGCGGAACCGCTGTATACGACACGAACGGACAGGTGTGCGCGGCGGCAGGGGCTACGTGGATTGAGTTGAGGTGATCGGGGCGCCCGGTGTGGGTTCGGGAGTGGCGGGAACCGGGGCGTGGTTCGTCTTAGTTGCACCGCCCCCGCACGAGCGCTGGCTGCCGCGGATGCGGTGAGGGGTGGTTGCACGAACCTGGGCGTGGTCAGTCTTAGTTACACCACCCGCTCGGACGCCTTCGGCGCCTGTGAGGATGGGCGTCTGCGCAGAGAGCCCTGGCTGCCGCGGATGTGGTGGGGGGTGGTTGCGGGAACCGGGGCGTGGTCAGTCTTAATTACACCACCCACCCACCCCCACCCGTAATCCTCCCTGCGCGCCATTCGCTTCGCTCTGTCTTGCCGGCGCATTCGCGCCGGGCTT